>CAYLOB010000001.1:0-8651 GCA_964385205.1 uncultured Candidatus Saccharibacteria bacterium
ATGGGAAAGATAATAACAAAAAAGAGCGGAAAATGCAAAGCGAATATGCGACCTCGAGTTAAAATTGTGGACTAAACCCTTAAATTTTGATATTCTTTTCGACATAAGCGCGGTTAGCTCAGTTGGTAGAGCGCAACATTGACGTTGTTGATGCCGGGGGTTCGAATCCCTCACCGCGCACAAAATTACATTAGTAATTTTACGCTCGGGTGAGTAAGCAAATGGTTTTGCTTACGTAGGGATTCGAAAACCTTTTGAGCTGATTTTGTAAGCTTGGCGAAACAAAATCATCAAAAAGTGTACGATATTATTTTCTTATGAACGAAGTGAATTAGTAAATAAGAGTGCTTCTGAGGCACTGACCCAGTAGGGATCGAATTTCCCAGTAAGGTCACAAACTTAAAATATTAACCTTGTTATAACAATATTGAATATGGTAATATTTTTATATGTTTAACATTAAAAGATTGTTTTTTCTCCTTGTGTTCATTATAAGTGTCTTATTCTCTTTCCAAAATGGAAAAATTATATTTTCTGTATTAAGAGAGATGTTATCGGGAAAGGATTTCGGCATACTTTTGCTTGCTTGGCCATTAGTTTTAGGTTGGTTAATTTATGCAATAATATTTATTTGTTTGATTGTATGGTCATGGAAAAAAATGAAGGAAATTGACTTGTTGCAGAAGTCCAAATTGAATATTAGTGCAACTCAGGCGGAAGATAAGATGTTTAGATCAGTTAAAATATCACCTATAGTAATATTTGGTATATGTCTTGCAACGTTAATTTTAGTTGGATCTATTTTTACAGGTTTAAGTAAATAATTTTTAGTCGCACGAGAAGAGTCCTTATGGTATGATGGAAAGCACACCGCTTTACAGGGCAATGAACGAACCGAAAGTTTATGTGTCAAGAAGCCCTATACGCTATGATAAATAACAAATTCACAATCTCTTGGTCTAGTTTTGTTTAAGGTTTGAATTCTTAAAGGGTTTTTGGTTTTATATCAAAAACTCTTTTTTAATTTTTAACTAAAACAAATATGTTTAACAAAAAAATATTTATTCTCCTTACCATCTACTTAACAGCGCTCTTTGCTTCAAATACGCTTGGGCTTAAGCTCATGCCGTTTCTGTTTGGGACTCATTTATCTGTCGCTATATTTTTCTTTCCAATTGTATTTCTTCTAACCGATGTGGTGGGTGAAGTGTATGGTCGTGAGACTTCAAAAATGTTTGTTCGAATGGGACTTTATGCAACTTTGATTTTTACTCTAGCAAATCTCCTGGCAAACATTGTGCCATTTGAATCAGGTTTTTATTTAGAGAATTCTTACAAAGAAGTATTTGGTTTGTCTTTACGATTTGCCCTGGCGTCACTTGTGGCATTTGCAATAGGTGAATATCAAGATGTGTTCTCTTTCTTTTATTTGAAAACAAAATTGGCTGGCAAGTTTTTTCTTCTAAGATCTTTTGTTTCAAATGTTTGGAGTCAGTTCTTAGATAGTGTTATATGGTTTAGCATTGCGTATGTTGGGGTAATGCCTATTAAAACAATTTGGCTCACCCTTCTTCCTTGGTGGATATTTAAAGTGCTTGCTGGAGTGTTCTATAGTCCACTTACGTTACCAGTGATAAAATACCTAAAACATGATAATCAAAGCAATTAAAACAAGAATTTATAAAGAAAACGAGGACTTATTTGAGTTTATTTTAGGACATATAAAGAATCTGAGAGAAGAGTCAGTTTTAGTAGTGACATCTAAAATTGTCGCACTAGGAGAGGGAAGAACACGAATGGTAAAAAGCAAAAAGGAAAAAGAAAAAATAATCAAAGAAGAAAGTGAGTTTGCTATCAAGACTAAATGGGCATGGCTCACCATCAAAGACGGTATCGTTATGGCTTCAGCAGGTATAGATGAATCAAACGCAAATGGAAAACTAATTCTACTTCCGAGCGATTCTTTCAAAATTGCATATGAAATACAGCAGAGACTTCGAAAGCGTTTTGGTTTGAAACATTTAGGAGTGATTATTACTGATAGTCGAACTGAACCACTACGCTCTGGAGTAACAGGGAAGTCTGTCGGGTATGCGGGGTTTGAAGGGGTGAAAAGTTATATAGGAAAAAAGGATATTTTTAAACGACCCTTTCATTTTTCAAAAGTAAGTGTTGCGGACAGTTTGGCAAGCGGTGCGGTGTTTGAAATGGGTGAGGGGAATGAACAAAAACCTCTTTGTGTTATTGAGGATACTTCAATTAAATTTACAAATAGAAAAGTTGATCATAAAGAAACACAAATACCATTTAAAGACGATATGTACGCACCACTCTTTCGAAAATACAAAGTACGATAATTTTCATCTATCTGTAATCTGTATTTGATTGCGTAAACATAAATCCCAGCAAGATCTCTTGGAATTTTCCATAAGTCTTTGTATGTTACATACCTACTTCCAGTCCCTTCAACTTTCTCTATCCCAACAAGTCTCATGGCAAGCTCGCTTCGAAGTACGTGGTAGTAAGAAGTAACTACTGTGACACTTTGCCAGTTATTTTGTGTTAAGAGTGTCTTTGTATTGAGAGCTGTCGCATAAGAGTTAATTCCTTCGTTGTCTATTGTAATTGAGGTTTCTGGCACTCCCTTTTGTTTGAGATAATTTGCCATAGCTGTGCCTTCAGGGAACCCTTCTTTGCCGGTTCCTCCACTAACCAGTATGTGAGGTGCGCAACTATTCACCCAAGCTTTAAAAGCTCTATCCATTCGAGCCTTGAGGGCAGGGGACAATGTTCCATCTGGATATACTTTGTTACCAAATACGACAATTAGGTCGCTTTGACCTTTCTTACAAGAAGTAAAGACTCCGTAAAGGGAGATAAAAACAATTTGAATCAAAAAAACTATTAAAAGTATTTTAATAGTTTTTTTGATGAGACAAATCATCCTAAGTTTATTTTGTATGTAGATAGTTGTAAATATCTTCGAGTGCCTTTACTGCGTCTCCTGCAGCGATGTTGTTTTGGTGATAGAGTCCGTCTGTACAGTCTCCTGCTGCCCAAATGCCAGTTGTTTTTGACATCTGAGTTCGAGGATCAACAACTACTTGTCCAATTTTGTTTAGTTCTACAATATCCTTGGCGTATCCAGTGTTTGGAAGTAATCCAATTTCAACAAAAATTCCGGTAACAGGCAGATCAATAGTTTCTCCATTTTGAACAAAAGAAAGTGCAGAAACAAATTTTTCTCCTTTAACTTCTTTCATCTCTACTGGTGCGATTGCTTTAACATTTGGTTTCGCTAGAACTTTTTCAACTGTAATTTCGTCGGCTCGGTATTTTTCACTTCGATTTACTATAGTGACACTTTTGCAGTATGCAGAAAGCTGAGCTGCTGTTTCAAACGCTGCGTTTCCTCCACCGATCACTGCAACGTCTGCTCCAGCGTAAAGTGGTCCGTCGCAAGTTGCACAATATGTAAGTCCTTTGTGTTCAAACTTATCTGCTCCGAGTAGATCAAGTTTTCGTCTGTTTGAACCAGTAGCAATAAGAATTGTTTTTGTTTCAAAATTTCCACCGTCAGTTTCAATAGTAAAACCTCCTTCTACTTTAGTAATATTTTTAGCTCGGACTCCTGTCTTGATTGTAACATCGTCTCCTGCATATGCTTTGAGATGTGCTTCGAGACTCTTAGCAAGATCTGCTCCTGAAATAGAGATAGTTCCAATCCAGTTATGGATGTCTGGAGAAACAATACTTTGGTTGTCAAAAGATTCAGTAATAAAAAGTGTTTTTATTTTTTTTCGGGCAGCGTATACTCCCGCAGAAACTCCTGCTGGTCCACCACCGATAATTGTTAGTTCGTATTGCATAGCGGACATTTTAACATAATTATATTTGTGTGTATAATTTTATTTAGAAAGGAGGAACTAGCTTATGGGCGACGATCCATGCACAGAAACCTGAAAAAGAGCATTATCGAGCCGACCGCATCCTTGGTGAAAAATAGGATGGAGCTCTAACTGGTCGGGCCCTACCACACCTGTGGCATGTTTGTATAAAAGCTGGCAAAGCGATGTAGTTCTTTTAAGTCACTTAACTCAATATTTGTCATTGAACACAAAAAAAGAACTAATGTATACAAGGTGTGTCACTGACGAAGGGACGTGGAAGGAATATAACGTTCCAAAAGTCGTCGAAAGGCCGGCAGGAAGCATTCGCTTCCTGCTGGCCCAACTTGTTTTCTTCACTTACACACTCATTCACTTATCACTTTAACCCTCTCTTCTATTTCAATTTACTTCTTCGAAGAAATGCTGGTACTGCACTCCAGTCATCTGTTTCTTCTTCAAGTTGTGTATTGTTCAATGGTTTTTCTAAAGTTTCTTCTCTTGTAGTTGGCGCACTTGAAGTCATTGAATTAAATATCTTTCCTTTTTCTTGTTGAGGGGCAGTTGATTCAAAAAGACTTTTCTTTGGAGCTAGTTCTGGAAATCCTGCTGCAACAACAGTTACTTTCACTTCACCTTTTTTAAGTTTTTCGTCTTGCACAGTTCCAAAAATAATTTTTGCATTTGGATCTACTGATTCAGTTACAACTTTTGCAGCATCTTGAATTTCAAACATAGTTAGGTCATCACCTCCTGCAATAGAGAATAGAACGCCCTTTGCTCCGTGGATTGAAAGATCGATAAGAGGGGAGTTAATAGCTGCTTTTGCTGCTTCTTCCGCTCGTCTTTCACCACTAGCAGTTCCGATTCCCATAAGGGCACTTCCTGCATTTTCAAGAACTGCCCGTATGTCTGCAAAGTCTATGTTTCCGATTGTTCCTGGAGTTGTGATGAGGTCTGAGATACCTTCTACCGCTTGTTTAAGGATTTCGTCACACATTGTAAAGGCAAGTTTTGCTGGAGTATCTTTTGAAATTGCAGAAAGAAGTTTGTCGTTAGGAACAATAATGATTGCATCAACACATTTTCTTAGTTCTTCAATTCCAGATTCAGCAAGTTTCATTCGTTGTGGTCCTTCAAATGAAAATGGTTTTGTTACAACTGCGATAGTTAAAACTCCAAGTTCTTTTGCTGTCTTTGCAACAACAGGCGCTGCTCCTGTTCCAGTTCCTCCACCTTCTCCACCAGCGATGAAAACCATATCAGCTCCTTTGATAGCTTCTTGAATTTCTTCTTTTGTTTCTTCAGCTGCTCGTTTACCGATTTCTGGGTTCATTCCAGCACCGAGACCTTTTGTAAGGTTTTTACCAATATGAATTTTTTTTCTTGCGAGTGAGTGGTGAAGATCTTGAGCGTCTGTGTTTACAGCAATAAAATCAATCCCTTTAATTTTAGAGTTAATCATGTGGTTTAGTGCATTCTTTCCAGAACCACCAACACCTACAACTTTTATTCGTGCGAATGTTTCTACTTCAGGCTTTATTTGTGGCATATGTTGTCTCTTTTAAACGATATTAAAGTGGATACATCATAACAGAAAACAAAAAAAATAACAGCAAGCTAAAATTACTCGAAAAACTATTGACAGGGATATGTTTCTATATGATAAAACGAACTAAGGAAGCATTTTTTTAATCCAACTCCACAGATTATTTTTTGCACTATGCATGATATTTCTCATGCCATATAGGTTGAGCGTTTTTTGATGTCCTTCTGAATCACTTCCAAGGAGGCATAGTCCGTATGCGACAGACCAAGTTCCATCCTTTATTGCGACTTTACTTTCTTCTTCAAATTTAATACCGACTTTTTTAGCTGGAAGTTTTAAATATTCTTTTGCGATTTGTTCTATGTGTCCGATACAAGCACTTCCTCCTGTGATATTTACTCCGGCTGGTAGAAGCTCGTTTCTACCGATTCTTTTTAAATGAGCTTCAACGAGTTCAAAAATATCGGAAAGTCGCGCAGAAACAATTTCTTCTAATTTTTTTCTAGGATAGGGAACAGTTTCTGGTTTTGAAATCTTTACTCTCTCTGCGTCCTCAAGTGAAATCTTAAATCCAAGCGCAATGTCATTTGTTATATCATCTCCACCGATTGGAAATACTTCAAGCGAAATAGGCATACCGTTTTCAAATACAGTTGTTGTAACTGTTTGACTTCCGATATTTAGTAGAACGCAACCTGCCATTTGCTGATTTTTTGAAAGTGTAACTAGGCTTGATGCAAGAGGGGAAGCAAGCACGTCTTCAACACCAACTCCGGCAGCTCCAAGCGCGTCAATCATGTCTCTGATATGACGAGTGAGTCCTGTTACAAAAAGCATCCGAACTTCAAGTTTAGAACCCTTCATTCCAACTATTTGCCCAAGGGCTAACTTACCATCTAGTTTGTATTGAAGGGGGATTGTATGAATTATTTCTCGGTTAAGTAAAAAAGACTGAGGTAAATCGCTTTCACATTGTTCACATATTTTTTTAATGTCTGAGTTTGAAATTTCACTGTCTTTTTCAGGGAGTATCATTGTGGAAGAGAACATTGCGCCGGTAAGGCCAATTCCTCCCACACTTAAATATACTTTAGTTATTTTAAAACCAGACGCCTTTTCTGCTTGAGCAATTGCTGATTTAATACTCAAAACAGCTTCATCAATATTTGTGATATAACCATGTCGAATTCCTCTTGATTCGGAAAGTCCGAATCCGATTATTTTCGGTTTAGATTTTGATTGTCCATCCGTAGCTGATTCGGTGATTATAACTTTTACGTTATAAGAACCAATATCAACTCCAACAGAAATTGTTTGAGCCATAATGAAACTTGTTATGAAGAGCGAGACTTAGATGTTAAATTTTTTTCTAAGTTTTTCTTCTTCTTTCTCCATTATACGCCCATGATCCATTCCTTTCAAATGGAAAAGTCCGTGTATAAATAAAAAGTCTAAATAATTTGATTCTGTTCGATTAAAAAGTTTTGCTTTTTTCTTTGCAACTTTGGGATTTATAAAAATTTCTCCTGATTTTGAATCAATACTAAAACTTAAAATGTCAGTTGGATAATCTTTTTGTCTGTAAGTTTTATTGAGCTCTTTTGATTTTTTGTCTCCTATAAAAACTAAACTTAAGTTATATTTTTTTCCAAGTGCAATATTTTTCATTTGCTCAAAAACAGCACCATTTACTTTTGGTGCTGTTTTTTGAGTAGTCGTAATGGAAAATGTTTCATTTTCCATATCCGATTATTTTCTCTTTAGAAGTTCAATAGGTTTTCCAAGTCGTAGGTATTCTTCAACTTTTGCTCGTTTTCGAAGAACTTTTAGAGTGTTCTTTTTCTTTACGTAGTCAGATTTTGATCGGACTGCATATCTTATCCCTCTTACTCGTCTAAGAATACCAGATTCTTGGACACGCTTAGTGAATCGTCTTATAACGCTTGTGTTGTTTTCGTTTTGATTTTTATCTACTGCTACGTTTTGCATATTCGAAAATACTATCATATCCCCATATTTTTGGCAATATTAAAGCTTGCAATTTGGCCTAAAAAGAGTAGTTTTAAAAACCTAACTGTACCTTGAAAAATCAGCGCTCTTGCTGGCTTCAGGGGTATCTACTCTACATTACAAATGACATCAACTATTTATGCAGGCAAAGTTGCCAAACTTATTCGATTACACGGAGGGAGTGCTGTGCTCGGTATCTCCGACGATGTAACTGCTGGAGATGGATTATCGCGAGTCACTATTCCTGGAATGGGTTTGGCACGTGCAAGACAAGCTGTTGCGATAGGACGTCTCTTGAAACGTGTGGTCGCTTCGACGTTTATTGATGGGCTTCCGTTTCCAGCTCCTGCCTTTTTGGTGGATCCAGTTAACAAACCGTTTAAGCTTGAGGTGGTTGGCCGTCTCTTTAGTGATGGGTCGCATGCACGGTTGACTGGTATTCCTGTTGGCACAAAACTTGAAGAACCGGTTGTGGAGTTTTATCTTAAAGACGATAGCCTTCATGATCCACGTATGGAATTTCCAAAGGGATTCGGAGATCTGAAAATCCCCTTTTGTGATTTGCCTGGAGTAAACGGAACTCCGTCGGGGGATTATCGTGTAGCACTTTCTGCTGCTGGAACCAACGATCTGATTTCGCAAACAAGTGACCTGTTCACACCTTTTGCGACTAGTCGGAAAACAGGTATAAGAGCAGTACGTGATTGGTTTAATATCTGCCGTAATCAGACGTTGTCGGTGCTTCGGGCATTGTCGGAAATCTTCCAGAGGGCAGGGCATGAACTGGTCGATCTTAAGCTCGAGTTCGGCTACAGGTCTGGGCATGTTCTTCAGATGGACAGAATCACTGCGGACGAATTCCGGGTGTATTGGAATAGTGAAGTTGGGAATTGCTACGACAAAGAATTCTTTCGCCGGGCTCTCAGAGCAGTAGTCGGAGATGTCAAGCGCCTTGAAAAGAAAGTCTTGGAAGAATTTTTGTCGCGGTATTCAGAGGTCGCTGCGTTTCTTGAAGAGCAAGCCTCATTGATTAAGTCCCAATAGTTTAATTCCCGCAGTACTTTTTGAAGTCTGCGGTTTTTTTATTCTCTAATTTTTTCCTCCTGTACACTAATCCACAAGCCACTTTAACCCTCGGCCACTATTTAAGCTTTTTTAGGTATTTAGGTAATTCTTCTATTGAAATAGTTTCTTGGCATCTTGTT
>CAYLOB010000001.1:8661-14826 GCA_964385205.1 uncultured Candidatus Saccharibacteria bacterium
TGTCAAGCGCCTTGAAAAGAAAGTCTTGGAAGAATTTTTGTCGCGGTATTCTGAAGTCGCCTCATTCCTTGAAGAGCAAGCTGGCATTATTCAGTCCTGATAGTTTCTATTCCCGCAGTCTTTTCAAGTCTGCGGTTTTTTTAATTTTTATTTTCCTTGTTTTGAAGCCAAAAGCTAATAGCTAAAACCTAAAAGCTTTTTACTTCAGTTTTTTCAAATACTTTGGTAATTCTTCTATTGAAATAGTTTCTTGGCATCTTGTTGTCATGCTTCGGACAACTACAGAATTTTCGAGCGCTTCTTTTTGTCCCATGATTATAATGTACGGTATCTGCATTCTTTCTGCTGTTCCAAGTTGAACTGACAGTTTATCTTTTGAAAGCGACTGCTCAACATGTATGTTTGCTTGGCGTAGCATTTCTATAAGAGCAAGACTCTTTAGTTTTGCGTCAAATCCGAACTGGATAAAGAAGAACTTGGATTTAACTTTGCTTACGGGTTTTATTTTAAGTTTTGAAACAAAATGTGGATGAAGAAGAATTGAAACACCAACAGACGGTACTTCTTTTTTACCCCAAATTTTTTTGGCAAGATGATTGTAGCGTTCTCCTATAGCAAATATTAAACGCTCGTCTTTTTTTGTACCATGTATTTCAAACAGTGTATCGGTACAGTAACTTTTGCTTCCAATAAGTGTGTGATTTATAGAATATGGGATGTTAAGAGACTCAAGATATTCAAGTACCTCCTTGAAATGTGATCTACTTTGTTCTGAAAGATAAGTGATTGGTTTAGGTGCTCTTTCTTGGACATCTTTGCAACTCTCATGAGTACAAGTAAAAAGATTGAAGATGTCCTTTTTAATTGAATCACGACAAACTTTACCTATTTTAGTTGATTCTTTTTTAACAAAATTTGTAAGCTCTTTTACAAATTTTTGACTTGCATCTTTGTCTCCAATTGAATTTATTTCAACTGAGAGTGACTGGTCAGGATATCTATCTTTTAAAATTATATAAGCAGTTTCTATGATGGTTGCATCGGAAATACTTTTGCTACTAGCAATTATTTCGAGATTAAATGTTTCTTCTCCTGCAGTTTTAATGTGTGGGTTTCCTGACAGAGGTCCAGAGTAGTAAGCAGTGATTGGTTGTGACAAGTCTGCATATTTTCTGTTAAGAAAATTCCTCATGAGTGATATCTTTTCTTCAAGGTATCCACAAAAACGATTTTCTTTATCAGAAAACGGGTGGAGAGTTTTAAGATGTGACTCGTTGAATTTTTTGGCAAAGTGAATGTCCTCCTTTTCAACTATTGTTTCTGGAAGACTTTCAAATCCATAGTGCTCCGCGATTGAAATTGCCTTTTGTATTTCAGGAGATACTCTTTGTTCAGTATTTTTAGGAGATGTCTTTTCTTTTTTTAATACAGTCTTTGTTTGTTTTTTCTTCATATTTTATTTAAGGTTGTATTCAAATTCACCTGGCCATAAATCCATTGAATGAAAAGGAAGTAATCTTACAAATGCTCGTCCAGAAATATTTTTCTTTGGCAATATTCCCCATGTACGAGAGTCTGCACTTACCGCTCGGTTGTCACCCATAACAAAATATTCATTTTCACCAAGGGTTAATGTTTTTTCTATATCTCCATGTGACGACGCAAACGGTTGTTCAAGTACAAATCCGTCAGGATGTGAAGCGTTTGAAATAATAGTCGAATCTTCTTTTACAGTAACTGTTTCTCCTGGAAGACCTATAATTCTCTTTATGTAGTATGTTTTTTCGTTTACTGGTGGATGAAATACGATAACATCACCACGCTTTGGATCTTCAAAATGATATGTGAGTTTATCAACAATAAGATAGTCTTTGTCTTCGAAAGTGGGGAACATACTTGTACCAACAACTATAAATGTTCTACCTATAAATGTTTGAATTGGAATAACAATGATTGCGACAAAAAAAACTACTTCAATAAGCTCTCGCCAAAAACCTTTTTTCTTAATCTCAACATTTTTTATGTTTTGTTCCATTTGTTTGAATATGATAGTATGGATTTGCTTGTTGACACAAGGCCAATTTAACACTGTGGTGTTAAATTGGAATAATCAATATACAATTTAGCAATTTTCAATGAATTATATAATTGAAAATTTTAAATTGAATACTTTGATTGAGATATTGATTATTGTTAAATTGAAATATTAAAAATGTCTTACATTTTTTTAGGGCTCGGAAACAAAGGTGAAGAATATGAAAACACTCGTCATAATGCTGGACGAATCATTTTAGAATTGTTCGTAAAAAAAATGGGGGCAGAGTGGAAAATGGACAAAGTTTTAAGTGCACAAAAGACGAAGGTGGAAATCGGCGGAAAAAATACAGTGTTACTGTTGCCAGAACTTTTTATGAATGTGTCTGGAAAAAGTGTTGCACCACTTAAACTTTCTGAAAAAAAGGCGGCAGAACTTGTTGTTCTGCATGACGATGTTGATTTGCCGGTCGGAAGCTTTAAAATTTCCTTTAATCGTGGAAGTGGTGGACATAAAGGTGTTGAGTCGGTAAGGCGAGCAATAAAAACAAACGCATACATAAGAATCCGAATTGGAATTTGTCCTACAACTCCATCTGGCAAAATGAAAAAGCCTAGTAGCGAAAAGTTTTTAGATTTTATTGTTGGAGATTTCAAAAAAGATGAAATGGAAAAAATAAAAAAAGCTTCAAAAGAAATTTTCGAAGCATTAGAAACGATTGTTTTAGAAGGAAGGGAAATGGCGATGAATAAATATAATACAAGGGGTTAAGGGCTAAATAAATTTTGTTAAAAATTTATCACCCGAACAAATTTTTCCAAATAAAATTTGTTTTGGGGTAAGGGTGAGAGTGGATAAGTGATTAAGTAAAAGCAGAAATACAGGAGGAAGGATATTTTTGAATCAACAAGTTAATTCAAAAATATCTTGACGGGAATACTCGGCTTCCCCTCCTAAGGGAAACCAGGGTATAAAAAAACCAAGGGTATACCTTGGGTGGGGTCAATCAACAATCGCCAGTACGCCATTTCGGATTCCGAGAGTATAGCCGAAATGATTGAGTGGTATCGCTTCGAAGTCGGCATAGTTGTACGGGAACAATCGTTGTGTGCTTTCCGGTGACACTTCGCTTCCAAGTTCAACGAAGGTGTCCAGTGAATCAATGTTGTAAGTTCTTGCGCAGGGTTTTTTGGGCACAAAAACATGGGACCTCAGATCGACCGGTAAGATAGTACAGTGTTTCTTGAGTACTGTGACCGTAGTGTGCTGCCATCGCAAAATGCAAACTTCAGTACTCAGGTTTCCATCAAGGACTCGGGTGATCACGTTGTTCATTATCATCCCGGGTTCGGGGTTAGGGTGAACATACAATACCAAGTCACCGGTTCTCATGGGATGTCTTCTGCGCTTACGAAGCGAGATGAGAAGGAGAAGGGTGAAAAAAAGCTACGATAGTGATTTGCCAGTGGATGGTATTCATAATAAATATAAGGAATGTGTCTGAGGCAAAGATTATTATGGTTTACAAAAACATCAATTTTTTTCACTAAAACAAAAACAGTCGCGCCGTGAGGCGCGACTGATTTTGTTTGGCATTTTAAGCTAAAAGCCAGCAGCTAATAGCTAAAAGCTGTTCTCTATTTCTTTTCTCCTGCAAAACTAAGTGCCATCTTTTGATCTTTTGGATCAAAAAGAGTGATTTTGAAAGGATAACTCTTACCAAGTTCGAGTGTTGAACGAAGTTTGTCTTCACTTCCAAAGTCAGAAACGTGGACAAGTCCTGCTACACCTTCCTCAATAGAAGCAAGAGCTCCATGTCGGTTGAATTTAATAACAACAGCGGTAACTGCATCGTCTTTCTTGTATTTCTTAGAAGCCTCAACCCAAGGATTTTCCTTAAGTGCTTTAATAGAAAGTGAAATTTTACCGTCTTTAACTTCAATAACTTTTACTTTTACTTTGTCTCCAACTTTGAAAAGTTGTCGAGGGTCTTCTACTAGACCCCAATCGATTTCAGAAATATGAACTAGTCCTTCTAGACCTTCCTCAACTTTAACGAATACTCCGAAGTCAACTATACCTGTGATCTCACCGTTCATGATGTCACCAACATTGTATTTGTTAACAATCTTTTCTCGCTCTTTTTCTCCTTGATTTTTTTCAGAGAAAATAAGTTTTCCTGTTTTTGGATCAGCTGCGATGATGCAAACTGCAAGCTTTTCGTTAAGTAGTTTTCGAAGTTCATCAAGAATTCGATCTTTGTCACCATCCATAACTCGAGGATAGTGTTCACTCTTAAGTTGACTTGCAGGAAGGAATCCTTGAATTCCTTGCCAATTCATAATAAGTCCACCTTTGTTTGCTTCACTTGGAGCAATTTCAAATACTTTCTTTTCTTTGATAGCCTTTTCAGCATCACTCCAAACAAGAGCTTGCTTAGCCTCTTTAAGAGAAAGTTCTATATAACCGTCTCGTCCTGATGCGTCTACTATTTTAGCTGCTACAGTGTCTCCGATATTGATTTTTCGGATAACGTCTCGAACTGAGATGTATTCTCGTCCGTAAATGATACCAGTTCCAAAAGGTCGAAGGTCTATATAAATAGAACCTCGCTCAATTGCAACAACTGGACCCTCTATTAAATCTCCAACAGTTGGAGGAGTTTTAGATTCCGCCAGGATTTTGTCCATCACAGTATCTTTTTTGATTATGTCTTCAGAAGACACAACTTCTTCTTTAGAAGCAGTTTTTGTTTTTGCCATTTTTGTTTGTTCCTGCAAGGTTCGTTTGAGTTTCTCATAAACATAAGAAAAGTGTTTCTTATGTAGCCGTACCACAAAACGAGATTATCGTGCAAGAAATTGCTATTAAAATGAACCCCAAGATTATAGCAAGAAAAGTATCAATTATCAAGTTGTGGTGTATTAAAGTATAAAATAAAGCTTTTGAGTTATTTGTTAAGTAAATTTAACTAATTAATATAAAAATTACGAAATTGATTATTGAACATTTAAGCAGTTGTGCTACAATTGCGACCATGATTATTACATCAAATGGACATCATTCTATTAAACTTCAGACAGGCGATATTGTTATTGCAGTTAATCCGGTTTCCAAAGATTCAAAACTAAAAAGTACAAAATTTGGTGCAGATGTTGCTCTGGTTTCTATAAACCATCCTGACTTTAATGGTGCAGAAGACATGGCGTTTGGTGACAAAGTACCATTTGTAATAAAAGGAGCAGGGGAATATGAAGTTAAAGGAATTTTTATAAAAGGATTTATATCTTCATCGCATTATGATGATGGAGAATATGTGAATACTATTTATTCTGTAATGATGGACGGTATGCACGTTTGTTTTCTTGGGGCACATGGTGACGAAAAAGTTTCAGATGATGCGATTGAAGCTATGACTGACATAGATATTCTTTTTGTTCCAGTTTCAAAAGATACATTAAGTCCAAATGTGGCACATAAAATTGCACTTAATCTTGAAGCAAAAATTATTATCCCACTTGGAGAACCTGCCATGATTACCGCCTTTCTGAAAGAGGCTGGTGCTGACAAACCTCAGAAATTTGATAAATTTACTGTAAAGAAAAAAGATTTAGATGGTAAACAAGGTGAGGTGATGTTACTTGAAGCTTAAATATGTTTAATAAATTACGAGAACAACCAGAAGATGTAAAAAAGAAAATTGCTCTTACGTTATCTGGTGTGGTTTCAGTTATTATTTTCATATTTTGGTTAAGCTATACAATAGATGAAGTAAAGGGGGTTGCAATTGAAACAAAAGAAACGAGTACATCAATGTGGAGTGAGGCAAACGATAGCTTAGCGAATGTGTTCGGTTCAGTTCAAGAACAGTTTGGAAATATAAAAAAGACATTTTCACAAATAGAGGAGTATCAATTAAATAAAAAAACAGAGTAAATATGGCAAAGCAAAATAAAAAACAAGAACCAGAAGAAAATGAGATTATTGTTCCACATGTGAACGTAGTTGCTCGAAGTCTTGTGTCTGAAATGCGTGAAAGTTATATTGACTATGCCATGTCTGTTATTACAGATCGTGCTCTTCCTGATATTCGAGATGGTTTAAAACCTGTGCATAGACGAATTCTTTAT
>CAYLOB010000001.1:14836-18769 GCA_964385205.1 uncultured Candidatus Saccharibacteria bacterium
ATACAATGTACGAACTCGGACTTAATCCTGGTGGAAAAACTCGAAAAAGTGCCAAAATTATTGGAGACGTAACAGGTAACTATCACCCTCATGGTACAACAGCTGCCTATGAAGCACTCGTAAAACTTGCTCAAGATTTTACTATGCGATACCCACTTGCTATCGGACAAGGAAACTTTGGATCAATCGACGGTGACCCTCCTGCGGCTGACAGATATACTGAGGCAAAAATGTCAAAAATTTCTCTTGAAATGCTTAAGGATATCGAGAAAGAATCAGTTGATTGGCAACCAAACTATGAAAACACAAGAAAGGAACCAAAAGTTTTGCCTGCTGCTGTTCCTAACCTTCTTCTAAATGGAACACTTGGTATTGCGGTTGGTATGGCAACAAACATTCCTCCTCACAACTTGGCTGAGGTTATTGATGCTACGAACCATCTTATTGATAACAAAGATGCAACAACTGAAGATTTGCTTCAGTTTATAAAGGGTCCAGATTTTCCTACAGGAGGAATCATGTTTGGTAAAAAAGATATGGCTCATGCCTACACAACAGGACGCGGCGGTGTTGTTGTTCGTGGCGAAGCGGAGATAATCGAAGATAAAGCTGGTCAAGCAACGATTGTCATCACTTCTATCCCTTTTAGAGTTAACAAAGCAGAACTTATTGTTTCTATTGCAGATCTAGTTCGAGAGAAAAAACTCGAAGGAATAAAAGATCTTCGAGATGAATCAACAAAAGACGTTCGAATAGTAATTGAACTTAAAAAGGGTGCATATCCTCAAAATGTTTTAAATTTTCTTTATAAACACACTCGACTTGAGGAACCTTTTCACTTCAACTTGGTTGCACTTATTGACGGTGTTCCTCAAACTCTTGGACTAAAAACATTTCTTGAAGAATTCGTAAAACACCGAAAAGAAGTTATAAAGCGCCGAACTGAATTTGATTTAAACAAAGCTCTTGATCGTGAACATATCTTAGCTGGCCTCAAAAAAGCGCTCGATCATATCGATGAAATAATTAAACTAATAAAGAAATCAAAAACAGTTGATGAGGCGAGAGAAGGACTTATAAAAACTTTCAGATTTTCTGAGCGACAAGCAAACGCTATTCTTGAAATGCGACTCCAAAAACTTGCTGGTCTTGAGCGAAAGAAAATTGAAGATGAACTCGACGCTGTTAGATTACTTATTATTGACCTTAAAGATATTTTGGAAAATCCAAAACGAATCCCTAAGATTATAAAAGAAGAACTCGGGACTATTCGAGAAAAATATTCAGATGAAAGACGAACTAAAGTTGTGGCTCATGAAGCAAAATCGTTCTCTATTGAAGATGTGATTCCAGATGAGGAGAGTGTTTTGGTTTATACGTCTGGTGGGTATATAAAGAGAACTGACCCAGATGAATTCAGGAAACAAAAACGTGGAGGTGTGGGTGTAGTTGACCTTGATACGAAAGAAGAAGACTTTATAACTCATTTCGTAACTGCAACAAATCATGCCGATCTTCTTTTCTTTACTGACAAAGGAAAAGTGTATCAAATAAAAATGTATGAAATTCCAGAAGGAAAGCGAGCTACAAGAGGAAAATCTATTATGAACTTTTTGTCTCTTTCAGGAGACGAAAAAGTAACTTCGATTCTTCCTATGCCAAAAGATGTTAAAAAGGGAAGTGGACTATCACTCTTCTTGGTTACGAAGGCAGGAACAGGTAAACGAGTGTCAGCAGAAAGTTTCCATGATGTGAGACGTAGTGGAATTATTGCGATCGGTCTTGATAAAGGTGATGAACTTGTTTCAGCTTCTTTTGTGACAAAGGAAGATAGTGTGATGATTGTTGCATCTGACGGTCAGTCTATAAGATTTGAGGCCGATGAAGTTCGAGAAATGGGAAGAAATGCTGGAGGAGTTCGTGTAATGAGACTAGATAAAAATGTAACTGTGGTTGGTGCGGACACTATTAAAAAAGGCGGAAAGGATGTTGAGGTGCTCGTTGTCTCTTCAAATGGGTATGGAAAGAAGACAGATATTTCTGAATATAAAATTCAAGGAAGAGGAGGTTCAGGAGTAAAATGTGTAAAAGTGACTGATAAAACAGGAAATCTAATTTCTGCAAGAATTGTAACTTCAGAAACTGAAGAGTTGATCGCTATTTCAAAGAGAAGTCAGGTGATTCGTTGTGACGTAAAAGAAATTCCATCACTTGGACGTGATACTCAAGGAGTTCGAATAATGAAACTTCGAGAAGGTGACTCAATCGCATCTTTGATTTGCTTGTAAAAAGTAAATCAAAATTTCACTACATGTGTTATAATTTTAATATCTCTGATTATTGATTTAAAAATTTTGGGATTTAAATTTATTGTACCAATGTATATCTTCGACCTGTCATCGAAACTCAAAAAGTTCCTGCTTATATTTTTCGTTGCTTTGTCGTGGGGGGGCTCATGTACCTCACAGGTTTTTGGAATAGAAGAGACTCCATCTGAAACTATCAAAGTTGAAGAACAAGAAGGGGTTACTGAAAACACCTCGACTTCAACTGAAAGTGTTATTTTTGAAGAAACTGGTCCTTTAACTGTTGTTGAAGCGATTGTCCCGATAGAGAATTCAGAAGAGAAAACAGAACCCCAAATAGCAATCAATTCAGAACCGGAACTATTGCCGTCCGGTATTCTAACTCCTTTCGGGTACAAAAACGCATCTGATCTCGAAGTCGGTGACCAAGTCATCGGCTTTGATGATGAAACTAATACTCAAGTGACAAACACAGTTGAGAAGATAGAGATCATCACACCCAAACACTACAACTACTGGGAACAAGATGAAGAGGGTACATACACTCGTCTTGTTGAAGTCCCATTCACATTCTATCGAATCAACAATCAATATGAGTTGTTCAAAGATCAATCAATACTCGCAAATGGGCGAGTGGTACATGCTTCAGAACTACACATCGGTGACACACTCACCAACAGTGATGGAGAGCATATATTGATTGACTCAATCACAGAGACAACAGCACATACCTCATGGGTTAAACTATCTGTATCTGGAAACCACACATACATAGAAGACGGTCTTGTACTGCACAACGCTTCGAGGTACTGGGTGGGCGGAGGATCAAATGCAAACTGGAGTGCAACAGGAAACACCAACTGGGGTTCAGCCTCAAACACCAGAGACAATGCATCAGTCCCAGGTGCATCCGATGACGTGTTCTTTGATGGTGTGGGGTTTGGCAACTCTGCTTCAACTCTCTCTGCAAGTATATCTATTAACTCTCTTGACATGACGGGGTATGCGAATACGTTGACGCATAGTGGTGCGGTGGTGCTGACGATTGCAGGTAACTCATTGAAGCTTGCAAGTGGGATGACATATGCAATTGGCAATACAAGTTCTGCGGGATCTTTTTCTTTTACCTCAACCACTGGTACTTCGGGTTCTCCAACAATGGTCTTGGTGGATATTTTAAATTGCAAGACGACTTGACTACAGGTACTAGTACAACATTTGCACTTACTGCTGGAACATTTGATGCTAATGACAAGAATGTGAGTATTGGTATTTTCTCATCATCAAACGCGAATGTGAGAACCATTACTCCTGGGGTTGGTGTGTGGAATGTGACGGGGAGTGGCGGAGGTGTATGGTCCACTACCACATCTACGAACCTACTCATTTCCACACGCCAGACCCTCAATTTCAATTATTCTGGAAGCACAGGTACAAGAACGATCAATACTGGAACGCTTGTAGAGAGTCTCGCTCCTCATATCAATGTCAACGCTGGGTCGGATGGATTGTCGTTAGCCGGCAATATTGGAAATATGAATCTTTCTGGGTTTACAGGAAGCCTGTCAAATATCGTCCGGACAGTTTATGGGGATATGACATTGGGAGAAGGGATGACCATTCCTGA
>CAYLOB010000001.1:18779-25876 GCA_964385205.1 uncultured Candidatus Saccharibacteria bacterium
ACTCTTCAAACGGTACGACGCTTAGTGGAACTACAGGTGTGCAGATTATAACCACCAACGGAGTTGTGATGAATGCTCCGTTTACATTGAGTGGCACTGGCATCTATCGATTGGCTGATGACCTGACGATGGGTAGTACAAAAACATTGAACCTGGCTAGTGGTACATTCGATGCCAATGACAAGAATGTGACCGTCGGTCTTTTTTCCTCGTCGAACTCCAATACCAGGACGATTACGGTAGGTAGTGGCACATGGACGATTACCGGAAACAATGGGACAGTTTGGGGTGTGAGCACTGTAACGAACCTGACCCAAACTACAAGGCCGATCATCAATTTCAGCTATGCAGGAGGCACGGGCACGCGAACTATTTCTACAGGTACGATTTCGGAAGGCATGGCGCCAGATATCAATGTCACTGCAGGTACGGATACGGTTGTGACTACTATAAACGTCAATAATTTGAACTTCACCGGATTTTCTGGGACCTTGTCGAATGGTACTCATACGGTGTATGGCAGCCTGACCCTTTCCACGGGCATGACCCTGACGGACGGTGCGAGCATCACGACCATGGGCGCGACTTCCGGCACAAAAACTATCACTTCTAATGGCAAGACCTTTGGTGGACCACTGACCTTAGATGGTGTCGGAGGTACATTCTTGCTCGTAGATCATCTTACTCTTCCAAGTGGAAGAGCATTAACCCTGACAAACGGTGTTTTCAATGCAAATGATAAGAATGTGAGCGTTGGGGTTTTCTCATCTTCGAATTCTAATACCAGAACTCTAACAGCCGGCAGCGGGACATGGACCATCACGGGAAGCGGTGCGACGGTCTGGAGCACCAACACCGCAACCAACCTCACAATGACGACAAAGCCGACCATCAGCCTGACGTATTCGGGAAGCACGGGAACCAGGACGATTAATACGGGCGTGTTGAACGAAGGCTTCAATCCGAA
Organism: uncultured Candidatus Saccharibacteria bacterium; assembly: GCA_964385205.1. Taxonomy (GTDB): domain Bacteria; phylum Patescibacteriota; class Minisyncoccia; order Phycocordibacterales; family CAIRYW01; genus JAUPVJ01. The sequence continues at coordinate 19,747 of CAYLOB010000001.1, forward strand.
CATCAATATCACCGCTGGCACTGATACGATCGCCCTTACTAACGGTGTAGGCAACCTCGACTTCACCGGATTCTCGGGAACCCTCTCAAACGGCGCTCGCACGGTGTATGGCAGCCTGACCCTTTCCACGGGCATGACCCTGACGGACGGTGCGAGCATCACGACCATGGGCGCGACTTCCGGGACGAAGACCATCACGTCAAACGGTAGGACCTTCGGCGGGCCTATTACTATAAGTGGAGTAGGGGGCACGTTCCAGCTTGCTGATGACCTGGCATTTGACAGTGCGAGGACATTGACGCTAACTGCCGGAACCTTTGATGCTAATAATCGCAATGTAAGCATAGGGCGCTTTTCTTCCAACAACTCAAACACCCGAACTCTCACGGTTGGCAGCGGGACATGGACCATCACTGGAAACAGTGCCACGGTTTGGACTACTCAAACAGTTACGGGGCTGACCATGACAACCAAACCAACTCTTACTTTCAACTATTCCGGAAGTACGGGAACGCGGACGATCAATACAGGTGCATTGCCCGAAAGCCTGGCACCAAACCTCCATATCACAGCAGGTACGGACAGTGTAAACGTCCAGACTACCAACATTGGCGATCTTGACTTCACAGGATTCGCCGGAACGCTTGCCAACAATAGCCGCACTGTGTACGGCAACCTCACGTTCTCTTCAGGGATGGCCATAACCGGCGGCGGTACTACCTCAATGGGCGCCACCTCTGGGACAAAGACGATTACGACCAATGGAAATCCTGGCATCAATATTGGCATAACCATCAATGGTGTCGGCGGAACATTCCAGCTGGCAGATGATCTGACTTTGAGTGGCAGCCTGGTTGGCAGTCGTTTTCTAATCCTCAGTGGTGGTACCTTCGATGCGAACGGTCACAATGTGACGATTCCAGCCTTCAGTTCTAATAGTGCTAATACTTCGAATGCTCGCACCCTAACCATGGGATCCGGCACCTGGACTCTGACAAACCTGGGTACAATAGGTACAATATGGAATACATCTGATTCAGCCGGACTAACCGTGAATCCAAACACTTCGACAGTGATCTTAACTGGCACAAGTACTGAAATCGATGGCTCAAATGTATTTTACAACCTCACCAAAACTGTCTCCTCTACCGACACCCTCACTTTCGAAGCCGGCACCACCCAAACCATCTCAGGCACGCTCACTCTCCAAGGTGCGTCTGGAAACTTCCTTACTCTCCGTTCAACCACCCCTGGCACGCAATGGTCCATCAACCCGCAAGGAGTGCGAACTCTCGGACATCTCGACGTCCAGGACTCGAGGAATATCAATGCGACGGCGATCGCGAGCGACGGCTTTGATATCGGTAACTCTGGCAACAATACGAACTGGGGGTTCCCAGGGGAGGCAAGTGGAGTTGTAAGTGGTAGTCGCCCGACTATAAAATCAATTCCGTTTTTAGAGACTAATCTTGATATCGGAAAGACTATGACTATTGAACAAATTAAAGTTTTACTTGCCGAGTTAACTGCCGAACTTAATCGTCGTCTCAGTTATTCCACTGCCACTTCAACACCAAGTTTTAGTCGAAATCTTAAAGTAGGTATGATCGGAGAAGATGTCAGAGCTCTCCAAGTCTTTCTAAATACTCATGGGTTTGAAGTTGCGACTACAGGTGCAGGATCTCTTGGAAATGAAACTACGATGTTTGGTAATGCAACAAAAGAGGCTTTGATTAAGTTCCAAATTAAAAACAATATTACTCCTGCAATAGGGTACTTTGGGGAGAAGACCAGAAAGAAAGTGGACGAAGTATTAGTTCCGTCGCTTTAAATTTGTAAGTTTCTCAGATATAATTAGTTTATTGAAAATTTATTTGTTTATCATACGTGCGTGTTCTTAAATCCTAAAAAACTTTTAACTCTCTCTCACATACTGCCTGGTATGGTTATTGCTGATTTTGAAACAACAAACGGTCATTTTGCTATCGAAGCATCTCGACTTCTAAAAAATGAGGGTAAATTGTATGCTGTTGGAAGTCAGAAGGAGTTGTTAAAGAAAGTTGCAAATGAAGCGAAACATCAACATCTTGATACTTTCGAAATATTGTCAGGTCATATAGAAAAACTAGAGGGTGTACCTTTAAAGAGCGGACTTCTTGATTTGGTTATTATATCTAACGTATTTTTTACTGTTGAAAATAAAACTGAATGTGTTAAAGAGGCACATCGTCTTCTTAGAAAGGGTGGACGAGTTTTGTTTGTTGAATGGTCAGACTCTTTTGGCGGTATTGGTCCTCACAAAAGTCATGTGGTTAAAAAAGAAAACGCATATAAAATATTTAATGATAATGGATTTGAGTTTATGAAAGAAGTTGATGCTGACCATTATCATTATGGAATCATTTTTCAAAAAAAAGTTTAAGTGATATGCACAGTTAAAATTGTGGAGAAGTTTTTTTTATTGTAGAATATATCTGTGAAATCAAATACTATTCAAACTATAGTTATCGGAATTTTCGTCCTATTTGCACTTGTCGGAGTTCTGGTTTTTTCTTTATCGAGTACAAAATCAGGAGATGAAAATCTAAATATAAAAGTAACTATTTGGGGAACCTTGAAGGAAAATGAATTTATGCCAGCTATTTTAAAATTAAACACAAAATATCCTGGATATGTAAATATGGACTATATTTATAAGGATGATGAAACTTTGGAAAAGGATTTAACTAATGCTCTGCTTGATCAAAAGGAAATTCCAGATGGCCTTCTAATTTCAAATGACTTACTTATTAAATATCAAAAAAGACTTGCGCTAATTTCTTGGAATGCACTTTCCGAAAGAACATATAAAGATAGTTTTAGTGAAGCGGGGGAGATATTTTTGACCCCAGAGGGCACTTATGCTGTAGCATTTCTAATTGATCCACTTGTTTTGTATTGGAATCGAGACATATTTAGTTCACAGGGTATTGCAAGTGCTCCGACAAAGTGGGAAGAAATTACAAATCTTACCCCCCGCTTAACAGAAAGAAATGAAAACAGAACTCTAAAGAAGACAGCAATTGGTCTTGGAGAATTTCAAAACATAAATAATGCTAAAGAAATTTTGTCAGCGTTGTCTCTTCAGGTAGGTGGACAGTTTGTAAGTCGCGATTCTAATAGATTTGTACAAAGTGTTCAAAAAGATAGTGCTGAGGATGAATTACCACTTTCGAGTGCTCTTACTTTTTTCACTCAATTTGCTAATCCGGAGAAAGAAACGTATACATGGTCAAGAGCACTTCAAAGTGACGAGACTATGTTCCTTAGAGGAGACAGTGCGATGTATATAGGTTTTGGTAGTGAGGTTTCAGGACTTCGTGCTAAAAATCCTAACCTAAATTTTGATATTGCTCTACTGCCTCAAGCTAAAAGTGCTGTAAATAAACTCACCTTTGGCACAGTTTACGGTATAGGGATTCTAAAAGACTCTCCTAATAAAAATGCAATGCTCACAATGGCTAATTTGTTGTCGGACGCTGAATTACAGAAAGCAATTACAGAAACAAGTAGCCTTGCTCCGGTTCGTAAGGATTTATTGCAAACTTTACCAGGAACAGCTATTGGGGACGTGGTTTGGCAATCTGCTTTTTGGACAAGAAGTTGGCTTGATCCAAACAGAACAGAAACCTCAAATTTATTTAAAGAACTTGTCGAGTCTGTAACTAGTGGACAGTTGTCACCAAGTTCTTCTGTTCTTAATTTCGCTGATAAGCTAAAAGAAATACTCGATGCTAAAAATAAATAAAAGGATAATTACATTTCTATTTTTGATAAGTTTAATGCCGTCTTTTTCTTTTGCATTTGATATTACACAGCAAGAGGCTCAACGGGTCTATTCTACTTATTCAGCTAGCAATTTGCCAACAATCCAAAATGATATAAGAGTATGGAATGCTCTACATGCATATAATCAAGTGCTTTTAAGTGAGGGGATAGTAGATGCAGGTCGTGATGAGTTTATGGATGGTTTCGTTAGAGAGGCGAATGGAGGGTCATTAGATGTTATTTTTAATGATAACAGCTTATCTCCAATTTCAGGAGAAGTTAGAAGTGCATTTACTTCAGGCACTCTCACTGACAGTGCAAATCCTACAGGAACTGCTCAAAACACCCCATCTACTCGAGCCGACGATGTTACTGATCCTACAAGTGAGAATTTTCAAATCGTTCCTGCAAATTGTTATGGTACGAAAGGAACAACTTTGTCTGTAGCAAATAAGGATTCAGGTGACTGCGGTTGGAAAGATTTGATAGCACTTTTAAACCGTATTATGATGTTTCTCGTGTATATCACAGCATCGCTTTCAGCACTTGCTTTTGCATATGCGGGGTTTCTTTATATGACAGCATTTGGAAACAGTGGTAAAATAGAACAAGCGCATGGTATATTTTCTAAAACAATGATAGGGATCCTGTTTGTGCTCTTAGGTTGGCTTTTGGTAGCAACTTTGCTTAAAGTTCTGGGTGTAAATGATTCATTCTCACTTTTAAATGCGTCAGATGTTACAGGTTTATAAAAATATAATGAACATAAAAACAAAAATAATTCGCACAGTAGTCATTTTATACGGTTTATTTTTAGATTCTAGTTTTACGTTTGCTGCCTCATCACAAGATAAACTAGATTCACCTATCGCAGCGAGAAGCCTACAAGAATTTTTTGCAGGAATTGTTGATGTTTTAATACAATTAGGTGTTGTTGTTTCGGCGCTTGGTATTATGTACGGTGGGTTTCTTTTAGTTACTGCACAAGGAGATGAGGAAAAAGTCTCAAATGGTAGAAAAACTATTACTTGGGCAGTTGTAGGAACAGCAGTGCTTCTTGGGGCTAAAGTTATTTTTGTTGCTATTAAGGGAACTGTAGATCAATTACAATAATTATATGAATAGGGTAGTAGAAAATGACATTTCATTTAAATATAGAGTGTGCGAAAATAAGAGTATGGTTTATTTATTAAATATTAACAATATGGAATCGGTGTTGCTTTACAAAGCGATGTCATTTTTCACTACCCTATGAAAAGACATATATCAATATTCTCAAAAATTTTTGCAACACTTAGTGTCACTTTTTTTAATTTTTCTTTAGCTTTTGCACAAACACCTCCTGCGTCAAGTGGGTGTAGGGCTCCAAATAACATAGGAGAACTATTTACATATGCAATTTGTATTTTAAGTGTGTATGTTGTTCCTTTTCTAATTGGTCTTGCAGTTGTTATGTTCTTGGTTGGAGTGTTAAAATATGTAAAATCTGGTGACAATGAAGAAGCAAGAGAGGCTGGTAGAGGACTTATGATTTTCGGTATTATTGCACTTTTTGTTATGGTGGCTGTCTGGGGGTTTGTTAAGATTCTTTTTACAACTTTTTTTCCAAATGACAGGTTTGAAATTCAAGCTCTTCCACCTCAATCTTCGTCACCATTTAAAGCAGCTAATAACTAAAATGAAAAATCTTAGATTAAAACTTTTTTCACTTTTTTCTCCACTTCTTCTTCCGCTTATGACTTTTGCAGTTGGTTCGGACTATGTTCCACCCGAAACCCCACGAACAGTAAACGATGTCTTTTTTTCTTTTGCATGGGGAAACATGAAGGGGTTAATTCCCGCGATTATTATGGTCGCTGTCGTAACCTTTCTTGCGGGTGTCGTTAAATATGTTAAGGGGGGCGATAATGAAGAAGCGCGTGAAAGCGGTAGAAATATGATGGTTTATGGCATCATTGTGCTCTTTGTTATGATAGCCACATGGGGACTTGTAGCAATTTTAGTTAAATCTTTTTTTGTAGGAAATGTCGGTATTCCAAACTATTTACCTATAAGAAATCAATAACTATAATTTGTATGTTAAGAAAAAAAACATTAAAAATTGCTTCACTTGCTGTTTGGTCATTAAGTCCTTTAATTACACTTGCTCAAACTACAGGTGCTCAGAACTCACCGTCTAGTTTAAGGGACATAATGTGTATCTTTGTAATTCTTGTTTTAGATTTTATACCGTATGTTGTCGTTATTGCGTTCGGAGCGTTTCTTATGGGTCTTGTAAGATATGTGGGAAATGGTGACAATGAAGAAAAAAGAGCAGCTGGAA
>CAYLOB010000002.1:0-20885 GCA_964385205.1 uncultured Candidatus Saccharibacteria bacterium
CCGCCGAAAGGCGGGTTTTTTGTTTTTTATGGCTTAAAATCAGACTATTTGACAGGCTATTTTCAACCACCTATCATAGTGAATGTAGATATGAAAAAATAGCAAACATTCGAGTAGAAAGTAATGGTCGGACTTTCTGAGAAATAGAAATAAATTTTAAAACTAGAAAGGAAATAAAAGTATGGCAAAGAAAGTAACGAGCCAAAAAGCTGCGAAAGCTGCTTCTAAGGTGCTTCGTAGTAGAAGTACTGGTAAAGCATCGAAGACCGCTGCTGGGAGCGCTCTTTCTCAGCGAGAGAAGAGAACAAAGAAAAAATAATCATTAACACCCAGCAAACATATGGCAACGAAAGGTCACAGAAAAACGGTTCATCGGAATTCGGTGGACGGTCGATTCGTTCCTAAATCTCGGGTTAAGGCGAGCCCTCGCACAACAGAGACGGAGCGTGTTCGAGTAGGGAAACACAAGTAATAGGGGCGAAAAAAGCGACCTGAGTGATTGATGAGGAATCATCTTTCACTTGGTCGCCTTCTCTAAGTAAATTATATCACAAGTATGGCAAAACATGTAAGAAAGAATCCGAAAAGTGAAGCGGGTTCTTTTGTATCGTCTCGTAATTCTACCTCAGGAAAACTTACTATAGGACAGGTTTCAGTACCCAAGAAAGGATATCGTTGTCCAAACTGCGATTCGGACAAACCAACAATGCGTGGGAAGTGTCCAGTTTGTAAGTACGCAGGACTTAGGTAGTATGAAAATTGGTAGAAATGACAACTGCCCTTGTGGTAGTGGGAAAAAATATAAGAAATGTCATATGGGCATTAAAGCTCCTCCTTTGGGTGTTGTCCAAAAAATGCAGGACTTCGGCTCAACCGATGCATTCATCGCTAGGATGTGGTTTCAAATATTTGAACTTCGAGACCACATATACCCAGCTACGAAAAATGTTGATGAATTCGGTAAACTTTACGACCCAATACTGCAGAACCTTACAGAAGCTCGGCACGTAAAAGACAAGGCGATTGAGCTTATTGAAGGACACACACAAAAAGTTATGACAGGGAAAGTTTCTCGGTTTGACGGGAAGGCTCTTCACATTGAAGAAAATATAGGAATAGATTTGAATATATGGTTTAAAGACTTTTTTATTAGAGGGAAGATAGCGACAGATATGATGATTCGTCTCGCAAAGTTTCTTGATTACGATATTTCTTTTGTTTTTGCTGAAGAGGAAAAATTTGAAAAAGAAAAAAAGAAACTTCAATTAACGAAGCCTGGCGGTATAACTAACTACCTTTTGGACCTCATTACTGACCATAGAAACAATTGGTATAAACCTTTCGTAAAGATGCGAATAGCCATTGAACATCACGGATATCAATTACCAGAAATAAAATATGGTCTTACTCAAGAAAGTAAAGCTATTGTAGTTTTTCCAATTATTGAGGGGAGAAATATCCCTGATTTACTGAATATGCTTTGGGAGAATCTGTTTCTATTGTGTGAAGATGTAATTGTTCTAATGATGAGTTCGAAAGTCAAGGAACCATTTGCGATAAGACATATACCAGAAGCTCAAAGAAATCCTGAGATGCCAGTCAGGTATAAAATTGATTTCTTTCCTACAGAAGGACTCAAGAAAATAACGTATGCTGATACGAAAAAGGGACTGTAAGAAATGAATAAATATTATTTTCGGCCTGTGTGAGAGGCAATAACTGCCAATTCTAGCCAAAACCAGCAGTGGGTAACTCGCCTTGACTTCGTGTGCTACGAAGGTAAGGTGTGTTTGTTATACACCTTATGGAAAGACGAACAGTAAAAAATATGAGTGAGGAATTTCTGACCTGGCTTCAGGTAGAACGCCGATTTGCTCCAGGCTCTATTATTAGCTACAGGTCACGCTTGAAGTGTTTTATCAGAGATGTTGGTGACATCCCCCTAGAAGAATTCACGATGGAACATATCTTCCGACTCAAACAAATTCTTCACGAAAGAGAAAACAGTGAAGTATTCATAGGGGTGTGCCTAGCGTGTATCAAAGGACTGTTGAAATATTATCGTGACCAGTACTCCGCTCCGCTCCAGATAAATCTAGACTTGGTAACTCTACCAAAAAGACCGAGACGGGAAGTCGTTTTTTTGACCTCAGAGGAAATCAAACGATTCAGAGAGTCGATAGATACGAGGCTCTTGTATGGATTGCGATTCCGCACACTCGTAGAAGTCCTGTTGGGGACTGGAATGAGGATTTCTGAGGCACTGAGTTTGAATCGTGACTCCATTGATTTTCAGACAAAAGAGTGTCTGGTTATCGGAAAAGGGAACAAGCAAAGAACTATCTATTTCAGTGAAGATGCTCTGTACTGGATTCATAAGTATTTAGGGCGAAGGCAAGATAAACACGAAGCTATCTTCATCACGACAGGGGATGAGCCAAGGCGGTTGAGGAACCAGGATTTAAGCCGTTATTTTCATAGGGCACGATTAGCTAGCGGAATCAACAAAAAACTTACGCCTCACATTCTCAGACACTGCTTTGCGACAAATTTAGCCTTCAACAGTTGTCCCTTTACGGAAATAAAGAGCTTGCTCGGTCACGAACGCCTGGACACGACAATTCGGTATTATGTAGGTATTACTGACCAGAAGAGGGCCAAGGAAGCTCACAGTCAGTATTTACGGTATTGAGAGTCCAGCTTGCTGGACATTCGTTTGAGTTCGTTGAAATATAGTTAATAGGGTTCGTGATATAGTGGTCTTATATAATGGCTATATGGCTAAGAGTAAGCACTATCAAAAACGAGGGTCAAAAGCCGTCATTCCTCCTGACGACGAAATTTTTTCAAATATAGAAAAACAAAAGAAGAGTGACAAAAGGAAAACGCTAGAAATGGATAGGGAGAATTTTATCAAACATCTCCTGAAAGTATCTGATGATATTGATACACAACTCAGCGAACAGGCCAAAGATTTGAGGATGTATGACTTATCAAGGAGCAAGAATAGCTTGCAGTCGTTGGTATATTTGATTTTAAATAATACTTTTTACCGAGAAATAGCCCGCATAAGAAAAAAGTTGAAAATACTCCCTTTCGGATTTCAAACAGGAATGCATTATAAGAGGTGGGCAATAGCGTATACAAAAAAATATGATTTGAATTATAAGAAAAGAGAATTGCGGTATGCTGTTTTGAAAAAAGACAAAGTCAGGCAAGCAGGGGATATCATCTGTTCTTATGGCTATGAAAGCGTTTTTAGAGAGGCTCAATGGCTGGTAAGAAAATATGGATTAACGAACAAGAGAGATACATCAATTCTGGCTACTATTATAGCCTCCTTCATTACACGTAGATTGAAATTTGATAGCTTTCTTCAGAGGGTCGTGTCGATAATCTATGAGAACCATAATAGTTATTTGGTTGGGGGGTTTGATGTGACAGTAAAGGAGTTTCCATTATCATCCAAAGATTTCTATAAATGCCAATGGGTAGTAAAACTGTATCCTTTTTGTAACAAAACTAGGATAGGTAATTATGTGAAGGATTACTTTGGAAGAGAGATAATCCATAAAAAGAATGAGAAGTCGTATGATAGACAGTATGTAAGAGTGCAAATAAAAAAACTGAATATAGACCAAAAGGGATGGAAGCAAAAACCTAGATTGGGAATAAAAGATGGGAAAGACATTATTGAATTGAGGTTTACTACTGATTTTTTTACTAAGCCGAGCCATATTATAAACTTGTATAACGAGAGCAGTGCCAGGATAAAAGCCATCTTAGAGAAAAAAGAAGAGTGTCTGATGAAAATTCAGAAGAGAAATCTTGGAAGAAATTTCACACGCAACTATTCAATGTACAAAATGCACAAAGAGGGTATTCCTTACGGCAATATCTATGATGAAATATATGGCGTAAACAGTGAAACCTTCAGTCAGTCTGAGGAAAATACGCCTAAAGGTGAAATAGGCAAGTTTCAGTCCCATATCAGAGACTCTATCAAAAGGAAGATAGTTTTCTAGTTCAACCCTCAGAATTACAAAAAAAATCAGTACCCGTTACAGGGTGCTGTTTTCGCTACGCTGAAACAGCGAAGCGGTTTTTGTTCGTTTATCTGAGCAGAGGCAGATTTATGAAAAATATCAGTACCCGAATGAATGACAGTCATAGAGTATAGTCCGAATACTAAGATGAAAAAGTATATGGAAACAATAAATGACTATTCTTCTGGATACCTCAAATACTGCCTAGCAGAAAAGGGAAATTGTTTGGGTACCATTGAGCAGAAAAAGCACGCACTACGGAAAATCACTCGCTCTTGTAAAGCTCCTCCGCCTCAAGTGCTAGCGATTGACCAGTACACGGTGTTGGATTTGAAACTCAAATGGATAGAAGAGGGCTTATCAGATTCAAGAGTGGCGTTGCTGTTGTCGGTATTGAAAGACTTTCTGAAGTACTTGCAGGATTTCGTAAAACTGGATGGAGTCTACAGCTATGAGAAGGTCACTATTCCAATGGTGAAGGGCAAGAAGAAAGAGTATTGGACTGAGCAGGAGATAGATTCATTTATCGAACCGCTTCCAGAAGCCAGTCTGAAGGATAAACGATTCAAAGCACTGTGTGCCGTCCTATCAGCTTCAGGAGCACGAATAATGGAGGTATTAGGGATAAGGCGAGACGTGAGTATCGCGGGACGAGAGGCAGTAGTTCTTGGCAAGGGGAGATGTTACAGGAAAATTTATTGGGACGGAAGAGCAGCACATTACTTGAGGCTGTATCAAGAGGCGAGACCAGATTGGGATAAGAGCGAGTTCTTGTTTGGAACAGTCAATAAAGGAAATTACAGCGGAAAATGGGACGAATGCGATGTGAATAGGGCATTCAGGAAGTTCTCAAAGAGCGTTGGTAAGAGAATCCACTGTCACAAGTTTAGAGCCAGCTTCCTCACTAACTGCCTACATAACGGGATGTGTATCTCTGCGGTTTCAAAGGCAATGGGGCACAAGGATATCAGAACATCGATGCGGTACTTCTCTCCAATGTCTGACGAGAATACGAAAGCGGAATTTGAAAAGTATTACTCCAGAAAAGTCACCAGTGAAGCCAAGCCAAATGTTAATCAATAATTTATTAGTAACTAGAAATGAATAATGTATGACGTAGAAAATAAAATTGAAGAAAGCAGATAAGTAATAATTATAGTATTAAAAAATGTATGAAACAGTTAAAAAAGAAGCCAATGGGTGTTATGCAAATTGCAGAGATAGAGGTAAATGACCCACGTCTGTCGTGGGAAGAAAAAGGATTATTGGCTTATATTGATGGTTTGGGTAAAGACAGTATTACTGCGGCGAAACTTGCGAAAGCCAGTAGTAATAGTAATCGTTCAACTCTTGCAATAATAAGAAAGCTAGAAAATCACGGGTATCTTACATCAGAAAAAGAGATGCTAACGCCAGAGGAGATAATTGAATTTGAAGTTAATCGACTTTATGATTTGACGATGGCAGAAAGAGCAAGACAGATAAGAGCGAAGAAAAAGAGCTTAAAGAAATAATAATTATAATAGTAATAATAATATGAAACAATTAGTAAAAAAAGATGTCAGTAAGAGTAAACCTGATAAGGAGAGAGAGGAACTCAAGAAGAAAATTTTCAATTATATCAAAATGAATGGCGATAGTACTCTGGAAGATATAGCTTGTAATAGCTCGTCGGATTATGATTATGAACTTCTCAAGGCAATGACAGAGTTGTGGGAAGAAGGCGAACTAGATATGGGTGATGAAGGTTACATCCTGTGCAGGAAAGAATGGGGAAAATATGATTAATATCACTCCAAGTCTAAACGTGCACACTGTTGCAGATATATTTCAATTCCCCGACTTAGAATTTCTAGTCGGGGGATTGATGCACAAAAATACGGTCGTTCTCATTTCTGGTGACCCTAAGATTGGGAAAAGCACATTTGTTCTACAGCTTTGCAAAGCTCTATGTAGTGGACAAAAATTCTTAGGGAGCTATCAGTGTCTTGAATCCAGAGTTTTGATTATCGATGAGGAAAATGGTCAATCAACGCTTAAAAAACGTTTTCAAAGCCTGGGATTCCATAAAAGCGAAAAGAACCTTGTTGTTCAATGCTCAATGGGTTTCAGAATTGATAATGATGAATGGTTCAGGCAGTTAAGCAAATTTATCCAAGATGAAAAGATTAATGTCGTGGTATTCGATTCGTTCGTGCGGATTCATTCTAAGGAGGAGAATAGTGCTTCTGAAATGAAGGAAGTTTCGCAAAAGTTAAGAACACTGGCAAACTCTGGCGTGACAGTGATTGTGATTCACCATTCTGGTAAGTCTCACGAGAAAGGTCCGAAGAATCCTTTTCGTGGGTCGCAAGAAATTATTGCAGGAGTTGACTCAGCTTTCTCTCTGAAAAAGCGTGGAGAGCAGATTTGCTTTGAAAGCACTATTCAACGAGATTTGCCAGGTGATATAAGTATCATTCTTAAGAAGGAAATTACACCAGCGGGTGGTATACACTTTGAGCAAGTCAGCATCACGAAAGCTCTTCAAAAAAGCAAGAAAGAAATCGCCATTGAAGCAATTATTGAGGTGATGGAAAATCATTTCAAACAGTCGATAGATTTACTGAAGGTAGAAGACATACTGAGTGCTGTAAAGATGAAATTACCGATTGGAGAAAAAAATGTAAAAACTGCCTTACGGGAGTTGAAGGAAGCGGGGAAAGTAACCTTTCGCTCTGAAGGGCATAACAGAAGGCTGTATGGGTTGCCAGCAGGCACTTGAGTTTGGTAGTTTGGCAGGCTCTATATAGTAATAATACTTTGCCAATCTGAATAAGACTACATATAGCCTTTATCCAACTAGCTTTGTAACCAGTTTGGTAAATCCCCCCTTTCAGTCCCCCCTTACTCACTTCTTTATATGTAGAGTTCTCGTGGCGAAGCGAGTGCACTCAGAACAAGTCTGAGTGCTTTGCCCCTCTTTTCTTTTTTTGAAGAACTGAAGGAAGAAGCAAGCCAGGTAAGCAGTTGAAGTGTAAAAATTAATCTAAATACAAGTATATGACCTTAGAAAGTAACAAGAAGTATCCTTACGCAGAAGCACATAGAATCGCATTAGACGTGTTGGAACAGCTTCGCCCACACTGTATTCGAATAGAAATAGCAGGGAGCATACGAAGAAAGAAGCCTGAAGTGGGGGATATTGAAATTGTGGCTATCCCAAAGCCATTCGAGACAGGACTTTTTCAGAGTGGTATAGCTAGCGTGGTAAATCAGTGGGAAAAAGTAAAAGGAGAACTGCCTTGCAAGTACACACAGAGGATTCTTCCAGAAGGGATAAAATTAGACCTCTTTCTTGCTGAGGAAGGCAATTGGGGGTCAATACTAGCAATCCGCACTGGGTCAGCAGAGTATAGTCATAGAGTTTTAGCTAATGGCTGGGTGAGGGAAGGCTTCAAAAGTGAAGGGGGCTTTCTATTCAGGGAAGGAGAAAGATATGAGGTACGTGAAGAGCAAGACCTATTTCAGATGGCACGTGTGGCATATATTGAACCAGAGGGAAGGAATCTGTAAAAAAAGAAGTCCAGCTTGCTGGACATTCGGAGGATTGAGGATGAGGTGAGTTGACAGTTTATGGAAAAATCCTTATAATAAAGGAAGAACTTGAAAAATTTAGTTTGTCTCTAGTATTGGAGCTTTGTATACAGACCATAAACAGACTGTCTTAAATGACGACTTGCGAGGCTGTTCTCCAGATACCCATACATTGAAAATGTAGAGGAATTGAGGCAATGAACCAACCATTTTTGTGTTGTTTTGTTGTTTGAATTTCTCTCACGACCGACAACCAGAAATGGTGTCGGTTTTTGTTTATTCAGAATAATCAGCATTAGTAAAGTGCAATGAACGTCGACATTGCGTAGAAAAGAGCCAGAGTGACGTAGTCAGGAGCATCTAATAATTATTCAAAATTTATGTCTAAGGAAAATCTAAAGAAAAAGGTGACAGAGCTAAGAAATTTCCTCGTTGCCGATAGTCACAGAGCACAAGAATTCATAATGTACCGAGACACAGAAAAAAAAGCTGTCCAAAACCTAGAGAAAATCTTTCTCAGCCATTTTGGTATCAACGGCAAGGCTACTGTTCAGGCTGTGGCATGTATGTATCTGCTAGAAGAAATCGAAAAACTAGAGAAGGACAAAAGCTATGAGTAATCTGAAAATTTATAACTCTCTTTTCAGTTATATCGGAGGGAAGCGGAAACTGGCTCAAAAGATTTTATCATATGCAGAGGGTGACGTGTTCATTGATGCTTTTGCAGGCGCATGTAGCGTGGGATTGCTGGCAAAACATTTAGGAAAATCAGTCATTAGCAATGATATCTCACAAAGGTCTTATATTTCTCAGTTAGCGCTCATCGAAAATAACACAGAAAAGATTGGAGTGGATGATTTAGCGAGACTCTTTGTCCCAGTCAAGAACGATGGCATTATCGAAGAACTGTATGCGCCTAAGTATTTTCCCCGAGAAACAGCAAAATTCTTTGATAATGCATTCGCTGTAACAGCTGGAGTAGTTAGTGTGTATAAACAGGCACTTCTGAGACAACTTCTTATCGTGTATATGCTCAGGTTACGCTCTTTTTCACGTTTTGGGCTAACGAAAGACGCACAGGCGATAGAAGATAACAAAGCGGGAGAAATACTAGAAATTGCAACAAGGAGCAGAGCTACGAAAATGCTTCAAACAATGAGTCATCCTTTCACTATTTTGCTGGAGATAGCACAGGATATAAATCGTGCAATAGTAAATACTGGTAAAGAATGTCAGGCGAATAATCTAGACGTCTTTGAGTTCTTAGAAAAAGTTGAAGGGGATACAATCTATTTTGATCCCCCATATTCTGGTTCTTCTACATACGAAGAAACGTATAAAGTACTGGACTCGATTTTGGAAGGAAAAGAACTCAAACTGCCAACATCAGTCTTCAACAGAAAGGATGCGGAAATGTTCTTCAATAAGATGTACGAGGCGAGCGAACATATTCCAGTGTGGCTCACCAGTATGGGGAAGAACGAAGATTCAGTGGGGACGACTTTTGACGGGGACGAACTTCTCAAAGTCGTGAAAGAACATCGCCCTAATTCTAAACTGGTTACGTTCAAACACCGCTGGGCAATCAACACAATGGCGGGAAAAGACCAGAAGGACAACATCGAGTACCTCATAATCAGTAAAAAATAGTGTATGCCAGAAAAGTATCCGCAGTATATAGAAAATTATCCCATAGAGAACATCTCCCTCAATGATTGGAATCCTAACAAGATGGACGAGGGGAAATTCAAGAGCCTCATCAGAAGTATCAAAGAGAGAAAGTTTCTCGTCCCTATCGTTATAAACAAGGACGGTGTAGTTGTAGATGGTGAGCATCGCTACCTAGCAAGTAAAGAGTGTGAGCTTGAGTACGTACCAGTTATTCAAGTTGATATGACAGTGGATGAGATGAAATTGAGCACGCTGGGACTCAATGGCATCAGAGGAGAAAATGTTCCGCTAGAATTTGCAAAGCTTCTCCAGGACTTAAATCAGAGATATTCGCTGGAAGAAATAGCTGGACTTATCGGATTCAGGGCAGAGGACATCAAAGACAAGTTAGAGTTGCTCAAGATACCAGAAGACTTGATTCGGACGCTTGAAGAAGAAGCGAAGCAAAGAGAACAGGAATTGCCAGTAGTATTGAACTTCGTCTTGAGTAAAGAACAAGAAAGTGTGGTAATGGCTACTTTGGAAAGAGCAGAAGGAAAGAGCCGTACAGATAGGCTTATGTCTTTGTGTGGGGCGTATACAAAAGAAAAAGCATAGAGTTCTATAATAGATAGTCAAAATAAGAAATACCAGAATGATGAGTCCAGAAGGAAAAAGAAAAGTTATATTGAATCTCAATAGAGATTCCGTGATTAAAAGTGGGGGTTATGCTTTTCTCCATAGAGGCATAGCTCCCGCTTGTCACGGTTGTACGACAGGAAGTTTTTGTAAGGATTATGACCACGACCAGAAGAAATGTATGGCTGTCGTGAAGTTTCAGGATGGTATGGAAGAAGAGATTATGTCGCTTCCCCATATTCAGGAGACAGACAGATTGCTCGTAAAGAGACTCTGTATATATGGGGCATTTCTGTTTATAACCGATGAGTGGCTGTCGGGGACAAGTCCATTTACCATAGAAGACGGCAAGCTGGATTTTCAGCCACTACTTAACAACAGAATCGCCCAGGAGAGGCTAGTTATCAAGCTATGTAACCAGTTAGGGCTTTCGCCTGAATCAAGGGCAAGGATAGGCCTTAACGTGGCTCAGACGTACTCATTGGCACAACAATTCCAAGAACTTAACCGCAATGAAGAAGAATAACATCACTCCTGACAAGGTGAAGGAATATAAAAGGGATATTTGTGTTTTTTTAGAGGAGCAGTATATTCTCGATGACGGAAAACCAATCAGGCTTCAGGAATTTCAAAAGGATATATTGCGAGACATCTTCCAAACGAAAGATAAAAACGGATTGAGGAAATACAATCTGGCATTGCTCGGGGTGCCTAAGAAGAACGGGAAAAGCACACTTGCTTCAGGAGTGGCTTTGTATATGTTATTTGCAGACGTTTCCAATGCGGAAGTATATTCTGTGGCTGGAGATAAAGACCAAGCACAAATTATATTTCAGATGACGAAGAAAGCGATTGAACGGAATCCTGTTTTGTTTGACTCGGTCAGGATTTATAAGGATGAGATTGTGGTGCCTAGCACGAGCTCCGTATATCGTGTTCTCTCAGCCGATGCTCCAACTGCACACGGCCTCAACCCCTCTTGCGTTATTTTCGATGAACTCTGGAACCAGGTGAACAGAGACCTGTACGATGCTTTGACTCAATCACCAGCCAGAAAAGAACCACTCAGTTTCATAGTTACCTATGCTGGAACAGACCAGACTTCACTTTTATACGAACTCTACCAAACAGGCATAGCCCAGAGAGACCCAAGGATGTATTTTTTCTGGAGTGAAAAAAATCTCGCCAGCTGGGTAAAAAAGGAATACCTGGAATCGCAACGGATGAGACTCCCTGCAGGTGTCTATCAACGTTTGCACGAGAACAAATGGGTAGAGGGTGCCAATGCTTTCCTGACTCGTTCTGAAGTAGATGCGAGCAAAGATATGACGCTCAAGCCTCAGTTAGGTGGCAAGCCAGGTGTAAGATACTTCTTGGCTGTTGATTTAGGGCTGACCAGAGACAGAACGGTTCTAACTATTTGTCACAAAGATGCTGAAAGTAATCTGGTGTATCTCGACTTCATAAAAACATATCAAGGCTCAAAGAAGAGTCCAGTGCTCATTTCGGACGTAGAACAAGATATTCTCTGGGCGAATCAAAACTTCAGCATCAGGAAAAACATCTTTGACGTTTGGCAAATGAAAGGAACAGTGCAGAAGCTTAAATCCAGAATCAGGGTAGAAGAATTTACTTTCACGTCTAGCTCTATTCAGAAATTGTCACAGAACTTATACTACCTCTTCCACAATAACCTTATCCGCATATTTCCCCACAAGTTGCTTGAGGAGGAATTGATAAGCCTTAACGCAGAGGAGAAAAGCTATGGCTGGCGGTTAGACCACAAGTCAGGAGGGTATAGCGACCACGTTGTGTCGATAGGTATGTCGGCTATGTATGCGGTACAAGAAGAGAAGGCATCAGTCGGAGTACTATTCACAGACAGCAAAAGCTTCGAGGAATTTAAGGAGGAACAGAGGAGAGAGGAATCAGCAAAGGTCACAGTAAGTAGTGGTGTGGTGGCCAGTAACGATGCATTTCTAACGCTCAGTGAACTGGAGAAATGGAGGAAACGACAGATTCTCTGAGTAGTGGCTAAGGTCGTACAATGAGTGTTTTGTATCCTCTTTTATAGAGGAATGAGGCATCTTTGGGGCAGTGGGTAACTCAAGTTGACTTGTGGGGAGGGCAAGCTATTGTGGTCACTGTAAAGAGTAAAGAGCCACTATGGGAGAGTATATCAGCCAATTCGTCAGCTATCTCAAGGAGCGGAATCTCAGTCCGCATACTATAAAAGTTTATAACAGCAATCTGATAGAATTTTGGGAGTTTATCGGCAGGAAAGAATCTTCAGTCAAAGCGATTAAGAGGGAGGAAATACGAACCTTCCTCTTTTCGTTAACGGAGAAAAATAATCAGCCAATAACCAGAAGAGCCAAGCTGACTACTCTTAGAAGTTTTTTCAGATACCTAGAAGACGAGAATATCATCAAATATAATCCTACCAAGAATTTACCATCGCCCAGAGTGGCAATGAAAGAACCAATATATTTATCGGAAGGAGAAATAAGAAAACTCTTGCAGACAGTTCAGAAAGACAAAAACAAAAGAGGGGAGGTGGCGATTAGAATTCTGGTAGAAACAGGATTCAGACTTTCAGAGCTAACCAATCTCAGTGTGGGAGATATCGATACGCAAGGAAAAACTATCAGAGTGAGAAGGAAAGGCAACAGAGAACAAATCGTGCCGATAAATACTGGGCTGAGCAAACTGATACGATGCTTCGTGAAAAAGAAAGACGCAGAGACACCAATTATCGCCAATAGAGTAGGAGCAAGAATGACTCAGAGACGAGTGGCGATTATGGTTGGGAGCTATCTCAAGAAAGCCAAAGTGGATAGAGCTGGAATCTCAGTGCATAGTTTCAGGCATAGTTTCTGTGTGCGTCTGCTTCAGAAGAAAGTGAATCTGAAAACCATTCAGATGCTCTGCAACCATTCTTCGATAGCAACTACAGAGAAATACCTCCATATAGCCAATCCTGAATTACGAGCAGGGATGAAAATGGCGGAAGTTCTTTGAAAATTAGCAAAAAATGAATGCTCTGAACGAGATTGATTCTTATGGGGAATATCCCTATAATGAGAATTAACAATTGAATGCCTAACCCTTATGAGTCAAATCGTAAGGTATGGCGTAAATCCCACTACAGGACATCAAGCTCCTCGTTCAGAGCACCTGTAGTGGGTCTTATCTGGAAACGGATACTGGGTGGCGTAAGCCATCGCTGGCGGGGAGCTTTATGTTATCCAGCCAGCATTTAACCACTAAGGGTAAATGTATGGAAATGCAGGCTAATTCACAAAAAAAGTGGTATAAGAAGTGGTGGGTAATCGTGATTGGTGTACTTATTGGAATCATAGTCTTGAGCCTTTTTGCAGGAAAAGGATTGCCAGTACTAAAAGATATTCCTACAGAAGTTACACAGTCAGTATTGCGTGTGAATGGATTTGGAGTTGAAGCCAATGCTACGGTAAATATATATTTGAATGGGAATCTGGTTTCAGAAATAAAGGCTGATAATGATGGTAATTTTACGACACCTCTTACATTGATTGAAGGGAAAAATACGCTGTATGCAACTGCCAGCTACAAAGATTCTGAAAAGAAAAGTAGTGAAAAAATCATAACCTATACTAATCAGGATAAAATAGATGCACAAAGTAAAGCTGAAGCTGATGCTAGAGCGGTGGCCCAAGAAGCTCAACAAAAAGCAGATGATGAAGCTAAGGTGGCATTAGAAGCTCAAACGAAAATTGATGCTGAAAATGCGAGATTAGCATTAGCTGAGGAAAATAAGAAAGCAGAAGTGGGAGGATTGGGGGTTCGTCGAGATATAGCAATGGGAATTATGAAAATATGTTCTCCTGAATATAAGTTTCAGCTGGGTACTAAACAAGATGGAAGAGAAAATTATTTAGCAAATGAAAATGGTGTGATGGTTCAATTTGTGGGGTCTGAAGATAGCTTGTATCAGATAGCGGCACTTGCCCTTCTTGATACGAACGACCAAGAGCAAGTGAATAATGCATTTCGAGTCTTAGGCTGTATCAGTGGCACTATTACGCCTACGGAATCCGAGAAGGATTGGCTCAAGGCAGAGGCATCGGACTATCTCTATAAATCAAACACAAAGGACTACACTCATACGAAGGTCTTTGGGAAAAGAAAGTATGTGTTTACTTCGACTGTACTCGGCTCTGTTCCGAGTGTGACGCTGTCTGTCACAGTAAACTAGTAGTTTCCCCACACGTTGCTAGTGGTAGGATAGCCAGCCAAAAACTGGCTATTTGCGTATAAAAAAGACTGAGTGGATACTATATGCCAAGTGAGGCTAAAAGTCGCACACAACGCAAAATTTGGCTAAATTTTAGCTAGTTTCACCCACTCCTTATATGTGGTAAAATGGCTAAAAGAGGCGATAGACGGATTCCCAATGAAGAACAAATCTATCTATTTGAAGGGAAAATCAGGCTTTCAAAATGAATTTTTAGAAATAGTTAGGAAAGAATATGGCTTTCAATGAAAATACAAGAGTAAAAATTCCTGCAATTTTACACCTGTGTAGACTTGGGTTTGATTATGTTTCTCTGACACACGCAAAAAAGGATGATGGCACAAATATTTTTACTGACATCTTCGCCGAGAGCCTGGCTCAAATCAATACAGATATTGATGAAGCCGATGTAAAAAAAGCTTTCGAAGAAATATCATTGGTTCTTGATAATGAGGATTTAGGCGAGGCATTCTATCAAATGCTGACTGCAACATCAGGAACGAAACTTATCGATTTTGAGGATTTCAGCAGGAATTCTTTCCATATTGTCACAGAACTTACGTGTAGAAATGGAGACGATGAATTCCGCCCAGATATTACTCTTCTAATCAATGGTATGCCGTTTGCTTTCATTGAGGTGAAAAAACCTAATAATCGCGAAGGAGTTCTTGCTGAGAGAGACAGGATAAACGTAAGATTCAAGAATAAAAAGTTCAGGAAGTTTCTTAATGCCTTTCAACTGCTCGTCTTTTCGAATAATATGGAGTACGATACTGAATCAATAGTTCCGATTCAAGGTGCCTTTTATGGTACTACATCGTACCAGAACACGACCTTTAACTGTTTTCGAGAAGAAGAATCACGTAGTCTATCTGACGTATTGAAACCTGAGGATGAAGCAATCGAGAATTTAGTTTTGAAAGATAACAACCTTTTAGCGATAAAACACTCACCAGAATTCATCACGAACAAAGATAGTAACACGCCAACCAATCGAATCCTTACCTCGCTATTTAGCAAAGAGAGATTGGCTATGTTTTTAAAGTACAGTATCGCTTACGTGAAGGGGGAAAGTGGCCTCGAAAAGCATGTAATGAGGTATCCTCAATTTTTTGCCACCAAGGCTATTAGAAGTAAAATCGAAAGTGGAATAAAGAAAGGAATCATTTGGCATACACAGGGGAGCGGAAAAACAGCCCTAACCTATTACAGTGTCCATTTTCTTACCGACTATTTCAATTCCAAAGACATAGTGCCGAAATTCTATTTTATCGTAGACCGTATTGATTTGATGAATCAGGCGAAGAGTGAATTCTCAAGTCGTGGTCTTGTTGTACATACAGTTAGCTCAAAAGAGGAACTCCTGAAAGACTTTGCTATGAATGGGGCTATTCATAATCTTTCTGGTCAACGGGAAATAACTGTGGTTAATATTCAGAAGTTTGAAAATGAATCTGACATACTGCATTCTAGCGATTATGATATAAGCACTCAGCGGGTCTATTTTTTGGATGAAGTGCACCGAAGTTACAACCCCACTGGCAGTTTCTTGGCAAGTCTTTTTAACTCTGACCGCAATGCAATTCTCATTGGACTCACTGGAACACCTCTTATAAGCAAGGACCGTCGTTCAAGAGATATCTTCGGAGATTATATCCACAAATATTACTATAACGCCTCTATCGCTGATGGTTATACGTTAAAGCTCATTCGTGAGGGGATAGAAACGAATTACAGAATACAACTCGAGGCTGCATTGAAAGAAGTAGAAGTTCTCAAAGGCGATGTCGACAAAAGAATCATATACGCACACGAGAAATTTGTAGAACCGATGCTTGAGTACATAGTCCAAGATTTTACAAAGAGCCGAATAGTATACGGAGATAGTACCATCGGTGGGATGGTGGTTTGCGATAGTTCAGACCAAGCAAAGAAACTATCTGAAATATTTAGTAAAAAATATGCCATAGGGGGCACAGAAAAACAGAATTTCACTGCTGCCCTCATCCTTCATGATGTTGGGAGTAAAGATGAGCGTAAACAGTGGGTTGAGGACTTCAAGGCTGGCAAGATAGATTTCTTGTTTGTGTACAATATGCTCCTCACTGGTTTTGATGCAAAACGACTAAAAAAACTCTATATCGGTCGTATTATAAAAGACCATAATCTTTTGCAGACGCTCACACGTGTGAATCGCCCCTATAAAGAATTTCGCTATGGCTATGTAGTCGATTTTGCAGACATTCGCAAAGAATTTGACGCAACTAATAAAGCATATTTTGATGAACTCCAAGAAGAGCTTGGCGACGAATTCAAAACCTACTCTAACCTCTTCAAAGCAAAAGAAGAGATTGAAGCAGAAATTCAAGAGATTAAAGACCAGCTATTCCATTACGATTTACAGAACGCCGAGATATTTTCGCAACAAATTAGCCAGATAGAGGATAGAAAAAAAGTTTTAGCGATAAAGAAGGCACTTGAAGGTGCTAAGAATCTTTACAATATCATTCGTCTATACGGCCACTTCGAGCTTCTTGATGCTGTGGATTTCAAAAAGCTGAACCAACTTTACAATGAAACTGCACACCACCTCGAGCTTCTCAATCTCAAGGAATCAATTGAGAAAAATACTGACACGTCTAATCTCTTGAATGTCGCTCTCGAAAATGTACTTTTTATGTTTCGCAAAGTTTCGGAGGAGGAACTTGTTATAGCTGACCGTCTTAAGGATATGTTACGTAAGACTCGTGAAGCACTTGGAGGAAATTTCGACCAGAATGACCCAGAATTTATTTCACTCTATGAAGAATTGAAGCGTTTATTCAGTAAGAAAAATTTAGACGAAGTATCACAAGATGAAATGAAACAAAATATCCAATTCTTACAGCAAATCTTTGACAAGGCTACCGAGCTAAACCGTAAGAATAATTTACTCAAAGCGAAGTATGAGAATGATGCCAAATATGCTCGTATACATAAAAGGATACATCAGAAGGGGAACATCACAGCACATGAAAGCGACATCTATAGTTCGCTCCTTGATATAAAGAAGCAGGCTGATGAACGGGTACTGATAAATACGAAATTATTGAATAATGAAAGCTACTTTGAACAAATGATGACTCCAATAGTCATTGCTGGATTTGATAAAGCAAAAGTTATGCTAGAACCAGAGTCCACAAGATTTATCAATGGCTACGTTGTAAAGGAATATATTAATGAATTTCAAGGAGTACACACATGGTAACGCAAGATTTCACAGCAAAAACGAAGGAGTTGATTGATAGCCTGAAGGGGGTTTGTGCCTCGTATGGCTTAGGAAATGATGGTAATGAATTCAAAATCATCACCCAGGTTTTTCTATATAAGTTCATGAACGATAAATTCGCCCACGAAGTCAAGCGGGTTGATTCAAGATTGAAGAATGCAGATAACTGGGAAAAAGTGATAGCAGACTACTCCGATAAGCAATACGAAATGCTTCTTTTGAAAATGGGTCCCAACAGTGCCAAACTTAAAAAAGAACACTTTCTTTCATATCTTCATAACAAACAGAACAGTCCAGACTTCGCAAAGCTCTTCGATGATACTCTCCGTGAGATTGCTATTTTCAACAACGATATTTTTGCGGTTAAGACAGAAACAGGAAGTAAGATTAAACTCTTCGACGAATTAAGTCAGTATATTACAGATAGCTCGAAGCGCGACGATTTCTGTAAAGCGCTCATTAATAAACTTGTTCACTTCAGCTTTGAAGATATTTTCAGTCAGAAGTTTGATTTTTTCTCGACCATCTTCGAGTATCTCATCAAGGATTACAACAAAGATGGCGGAGGTAAATACGCCGAATACTACACGCCCCATGCAGTATCAAAAATTATGGCTTCCATTTTGGTAGATAAGCCAGTGAGTAATGTCACCTGCTACGACCCTTCAGCGGGTTCAGGAACGCTCCTTATGAACTTGGCGCACGCCATTGGTGAGGAGCGATGCACTATTTATTCTCAGGATATTTCGCAAAAGTCCTCTGGGATGTTGCGACTAAACCTGATTTTGAATAATCTCGTTCACTCCATCCAGAATATTATCCAAGGAAATACGCTCTCGTTGCCTTACCATAAAACAGGAGACCGTCTAATGACTTTTGACTATATTGTTTCGAATCCGCCATTCAAGCTCGACTTTAGCGATTTCCGTGATGACCTCGATTCTAAGCAGAACCACGAGCGCTTCTTCGCGGGTATTCCGAAGATTACACCAAAGAGTCCCGACAAGATGGCAATTTATTTGCTCTTTATCCAGCATATTATTTTCTCCTTGTCGCCGAAGGGCAAAGCAGCGGTTGTGGTCCCGTCAGGGTTTTTGACAGCGCAGAGCGGTATCGAGTTCAAAATCCGTGAGAAGTTAGTAGAAAAGAAAATGCTCCGCGGCGTTGTTTCTATGCCGAGCAATATTTTTGCTACGACAGGCACAAATGTTTCTATTTTGTTCCTCGATAAGGCCAATGCTAAGGGTGACATTGTGCTCATGGATGCTTCGAAATTGGGTACATCAGTAAAAGAGGGCAAGAATAAGAAGACACTTCTTTCTCCCGATGAAGAACAGCTCATCATTGAAACGTTCAATAAGCATGAGGCAAAAGAAGACTTTACTGTTGTTGTTTCCTACGACCAAATCAAGGAGAAAAACTACTCGTTCAGCGCGGGACAGTACTTCGAGGTGAAGATTGAGTATGTCGATATCACGCCGAAGGTGTTCGAACAAAAGATGTCCGCATACAAAAAGAATCTCGACGGGTTGTTTGAAGAGTCAAAGAAGCTTGGGGTCGAGATAAAAAAACAGTTGGGGAAACTAAAATATGAATAAGCCTGGCAAATATTTATTAAGTGACATAGCTGTTTCTCAGACAGGTCCATTTGGTAGCCAGCTACACGAGAAAGATTATGTAACGAAAGGCACACCCATAGTTACTGTTGAGCATTTAGGTGAAATTGGTTTTATTCTTTCAAACTTGCCATTGGTGAGTGATGAAGACAAGAAGAGACTTATAAAATACACACTCAAAGAAGGAGATATTGTTTTTAGTAGGGTGGGTTCCGTCGATAGGTGTACTTATGTGTCAGAGAAGGAGGACGGATGGATGTTTTCGGGTCGCTGCTTGAGGGTTAGGTTAAACGATAAGGCAGATGCAAGATTCATAAGCTTCTATTTTCGTCAGAAGTTTTTTAAGGAAATGATGTTGAATATTTCGGTCGGAGCAACGATGCCATCGTTGAACACGTCTCTAATGGACAATATTCCACTTTTTTTACCAGCGAAAGATGAGCAACAAAAAATCGCCGCAGTCCTATCCGCCCTTGATGCAAAAATCGAACTTAACAATCGCATTAATGCTGAGCTCGAAGCAATGGCGAAAACCCTCTATGATTACTGGTTCGTGCAATTCGATTTTCCTGACAAAAACGGCAAGCCCTACAAATCCTCAGGCGGAAAAATGGTCTGGAGCGGGGAACTTAAGCGTGATATCCCAGAAGGATGGACTGCAGGTTGCATGTCTAAATTTGTAGAGCTAGAACGCGGAATCTCGTACACTTCCGAAAGTATAGAATCTAAAACTGGTGTACCAATGATAAATCTCGGCTCAATTAGTGTAGACAAATCATACAGACCAGATAAGTTAAAGTTCTATTCAGGAGCCTATGCAAAAAGATATGAATCTCAACCTGGTGAATTACTGATTGCCTGCACTGACATGACTCGCAATGGTGATATAGTTGGTTGTCCTATTACTACTCCATATACACATGAAAAGTTTGTGTATTCGATGGACCTTGCAAAAGTAAAATTTATTTCTGATTCTGTATTACCATCCTATTTATATTTCACCTTACGGACGGATTGGTATCATAAGTACATTAAAAAATTCGCGTCTGGTACCAATGTACAACATCTCGATATAAAGGGGGTTATGAATTATAAAGAGGCAATACCTCCAATGCAGCTTCAAAAGAAATTTGATGAATTGTTTATTCCGATAAATAAGCAAGTCGGGCTTTCGTTAATTGAGAGTCAAAAACTCGCTGAACTCCGCGATTGGCTTCTCCCCATGCTCATGAATGGGCAAGTGACAGTGAAGTGATATTTATATGAAACAAGAAGTTACTGACGAAAGCACTATCGAAAAACTCCTAAGGGCTCATCTAGAGGAAAGGGGCTGGAAGACGACAAATCTTCCAAAGTCAGTTGGTATACACGGATGTGATGTTACTGCGTGGCATCCAAAATGGAGAAAAGTTTTACTGGTTGAAGCTAAGGGGGATGGCAACGCAGTACATCAAACCAAGCATAATGCTTTTTATACTTTACTAGGGCAAATCATTTCCAGAATGGACATTGAAGGTAATAATTTTAAAAAGGCGAGAGTGTATGCCATCGCTATACCAGCAGAGTGGGAGAATGTTTTTAGAAACAAGATAAAATCAATGTCATTTGGCTGGAAGTTACTGAAACTCAAAGTTTTTCTTGTGGACGCTCAATCAGTAAAAGAAAAAAGTTATAGTTATTTTATGCCAAAGAAGACTGTAGCGTCAGTGAAAAAATGAAGAAGTTATGTATCATTCTATCCAGACAAGCTAAAAGAGTAAATCTATGAAAGCAGTAAAAAAGCCTCCCCTCAAAGCTAACCTGACACGTCTCTC
>CAYLOB010000003.1:0-18662 GCA_964385205.1 uncultured Candidatus Saccharibacteria bacterium
GTTGAATAGAGTAATTGGTCATTGATGAAACTTCTTGTAGTGGTATCTTGAGACGGTCGAAGTTCCGGAGGAACAATACGATCGGTGTTGAGGGCTATAGCTTCAGAGCTTCCAGATAGAGTATCTTTTTCATGGGTATCTACAACTTTAGAAGTGATCGGGTCATTTGCTAATTCGCCATCCGGCATGACCCATTCCAAAGTATATTTTTGTTTTTGTCCGAGTGTTGTAGCAGTACTTCCAGTAGCAATAACAGTACCATTTACTTTTATGACTGGTAAAACATTCACAAGCGAAAGAGGAACTACGTCGTAGATTGTTGCGAAAGAATCAATAATAGTTTGATCTGCCGGTGTTGCTGGATTGTAGGTAACTAGAAGTTCGCGGTCGGCAATGTCTGACATAAAAGCAGTATGATCCAAAATTTCAACATTGTTTTTATCTTTGATCGTGAATTTAAGAGTATATCGGTAGAGAGACGGAATGAAGTTGTAAGTGTTTATATTGCTTGATATTTCGTAAGGTAAAGTTCCTGGAATAAATTCTAGATTTTGAATTTTTGGATATTTTTTGGTAAGAGCGTCGTTGTAAGTTAGGTTTGGATAATATGTTGGAGGATTAGAAGTAAGTTTTTCTGTAACGACAGTTTTGAAAGCTTCGAGAGGAGTTTGTGTTCCGTATTGATTATTTAGGTAATTCTCAAAAAATGTTTCAGCGACAAAACCATTAGTCTTGAGATGGTCAATAACGTCAACTAACTGCTCGTAATAATAAGAGTTAATAGAAGGATCCATAGGTACCCACTGCTCTGCTCCACCGTCATTTATATCAGCTCCTCTACTGTATCCGTAAGGCATGTAAACTTCGACAAAAACGTGATTTAAAACGAAATACAGATTATCGTTTACATCTTCGCCATAATAAAGTGTTGATGGTATGTCATTTAGTTGTAAGACTTTAATAGCTTGATTGGCGGTTTCTACTCCGAGTAAATCTGTCATCGTTCTGAGATCAACCTTAACATTAGCATGTCTGTACCGAGCTGGGATATTTTTGTACCGTAACATCGCAATTAAAAGTGACGCCTTGTCCATATCATTGCCAGCTTTTTCGACTAGAGTAGCATCAGCTCCCTTTTTAGAACCAAAATACGGAATATACTCGATGTTATTACGAACAAAATTTAACATTTTTAGTGGATCCTTTCCGAGCAAATCAGCTTGATCTTTGATAGATTGTGAAAATTGAATCTCGTTCCCCTCACTCAAATAATGCAATGGATCTTGATTCACAACATCTCTAGGTCGTCTGATATTGTCTGGAGAAAAATCTTTTTTATATTCTTCAACATCTCTTTTCTGAATTTTCCCCTCGAATGTTTCTACTTTAAACGGTTCTTTGTTTAATACAGTATCGCTTGGAACTTCATCCACCAAAGCACTTTGTGCAAAAGATTTTTGTTCTAATTCAAATTGGTCCAAACGTTCAAGAGCTTCTTTTGGCAAATTATTGTCCATGATATGTTTACGAACCATAGCGAGTTGTTTTTCTACGGAAAGTGAGGAACTTTTCTTAAAAAGTTTAGAAGATGGTTCTGGTTTTGTAACTTCGTCCAAAACTGTACTTACAATTTCAGTTTCTAGAGTTTTTTTAGGAACTATTTCTTCTGCTTCAACCGTTTGAAGAATTATAGGAGTAGTTGCTTCTGTTGTCTCTGAAAGAGATTCTATTTCAACAAGATTTTTTATATTTGCTGGTGTTTCGATAATCAATTGATCTTTCGATTTTGCCAACACTTCAATAGCTGGCAAAATAGGACTAAAGAAAAAAGAAATTGCTAGAAAAACGGCTGTAATTTTAGATATTAAGTTTTTAGCATTGTGTCTCATATCTAATTTACTATCAAAGTTTTAATGGAAACATTGTTGTTTTCATCGGATTCCTCTATTGTATTTCCAGTATCAATAACTGTTTTAATAGTGTGTGTTCCTGCAGTTGCAGTCCAAGTTCCACACATCGAAGTCTTAGATTCATCTTTCTCTAAACCAGTAAACTCACAACTTGAGATAAGTGCATTATCTACATATACACCTAAAGTATGTTTACCTGCCGGAGCAAAATCAGAATTCTTAAAGGTTGTAGCAAAATGTACTGTCTTGCCAACTTGTGCAGTAAAGGTTTGGTTGTCTATGCCAGCGCCAGTAGGCGCAGATGTAAATGCAAAGAAACGAGTGATAGAGAGATCTGTTTTTTTGTTTGTATAAAGGCTAAATCCTGCAACTGTTGTGTTCGCTGTTGTGTATTTTCTTATATAACTTTCAAAAAAGGGGTTCGAAACACGAGCATAACCTGTACCCCAAGGAATATTATTTTGAGTAAATGTTCCATCTGGATTTGAAGTAGTGTTTGTGCTAGTAATTGCTCCGACTATTGGAACATTACCCGCAACACCATCAAGCGCTTTAGCTGTACCAGAGACGGAACCATTTGTGTACAGGGTCGGATTAGAACTTACTTTTACTTGCGCTACATTGCCATAATATGAGCCTTGACCGTTTATATTGAAAGCACCTAGCGTTGCCTCATATATTTGACCCTCCAACAAACCTGAAACCGTGGCAGATGATTGGGTTGTTACATTTGTCACATTTCCAGCCGTCCAGTTAGTGTCTCCAAGTTTACGAAACAGAAGCTGTATGAGTTTAAGATTTGGATCTGCTTTTATTGGCCAACGCCAAGTTATAGCCGGTGTCCCCGTGGTGGAAGTACCTTTGTAGGCAATGAAGTATGTTGGCAATCCAGGACGCAGTCCCGAATCAGGTGTATACGTGAGAGTTTCCTTATAAAAAGAATGCGGATAAATTTCACCATCCACTCCTTCAACAAAAGTTTTAAATACTACATTGCCAGATAAATTTCTAGTTGAATTGATACTAAAAGATATATCGACAGTGGAACCAGGATTGATAAATACATGTTCATCTCCTAAATCAACACTCTTTAGAAGAAAGTTGTCAGCAATGATATGTAGAAAACCTTTCACAAAAGCCACGTTCCCTTTGTTTGATACACGAAGAGTGAAAGTTGTCGCCAGATCATCTGTAATGGTAGAAGTTGGAGTAATGTCCTCTATTATTACATCAGCAAGACCGGTCTCGATTGAAATCGCACTTAAAACTTTTGCACTCTTGTAAATATCACTAGCAAAACTGCCGTCACCTAATTGTTCATTTGCAAAATATGTCAAAACTTCAGCACCATAAGTTGGAGATTCTTTAGTGGCTTTAATAGCATGATAAGCAAGTGCCGTATTAAGTATGTCATTATCCCAACTACCATTTGGTAACTGAGCACTTTTCGACGTTTCAATAGCTGGATACAAAGTATCGTCAATTTTAGTAACCGTCGGAATAGTTATCTCGTGATGCTTCCATAAAAGTAACGTCTCTATAACCTCACTGGTCGCTGATATAGAACCTATTCCCCCGACAAAAGCGCTCCAACTATTATTAGGAAGTTTGGTACCGATAAGATATTTAAGTCCTAAAGTTGCAGTAAGATTTATATTTGTTATGCCTTGATCTTTGTAGTCAGCACGATTTAGAGCCTTCATTACTTTTGCAGTAGTTAAAGGATCGGGCTGATACCCCCGGTCAAATGCAAAACCTCCACTTATTTCATCAAAATTGTTTAAAAGAGTTTCTACAGACGAAGTTGCTTCTCCCGCTGGAATAGTGACTAAGAGTTTTTGTGCCAAATAATCTGTATTGTCTGCAAAATATGAACTTAACCACTCTACACCTTTGTCTACCTCACTACCTGAAATTTTATTCTCTTGCAAAGCTCGTAGTACAGCAATTGTTGTGACAAATTTTGTTGAAGGATTAGTACCCCAAGATCCATCCGTGTTCTGCGAATTCATTAAATAATTAATACCTTTCTCTTTTACTTGAGAACTACCGATACCAGCATCTCTTGCTACATGTCCACCACTAGAAACTACTTCTTTTACACCTAAAATTTTAATTTCTGTATCCTTAATTGGAGTTATGTTTTTTAAACTTACAGGAACTGCCTTAGAAATATTTATATCGCCATTATCAACAATAGGTGAAATAACAAGCTTTGCAAAAGTTAAATCAGTAGAATATAAAATAAAAGATAAGAGAAATACACAAAAAAATATCAATTTAAGAACCGCTCTTTTTTCTGTACCTCTATATAGAAGCATTGTAGTTATATGCTAACACAGGAGTCAAAATGTCACAATTAACAATAAAGACATTGGCATATTGAAAATTGGTTATTGAATCATTTCGAGCCTACTCCATAGCCTCCGGAAACATCTTGCCCATCACAGCCTCCTTAAAATCAAAAAGCTTTTTGACTGTACTATGGATCGGTTCGAGTTGAATAAAAATACTGTGCGTAATGATGGACTTGAACCACCGACCTATCAAATGTGATTTGATTGCTCTACCTACTGAGCTAATTACGCTGTGCCTAATTTAACATGAAAAAATCCTTTTACAAACATCCCCTATTCTTACCCACGAAATTTCAACCTGTTCGACTTCGTGACTATCTAAATCAAAGAAATTTTTATTAAATTGAGGAAAGAAAAACAGACTACATAACCAAATACCCTTTTTATATTTATTTTTATCATATTTGTTCTGCATCACACCTTCTATTCCATCTACAGTCTCTGAATGAATAATCTTATCTTTGTACGCAACTGCAACAGCTTCACGCCAAATCATTCTTCTGTCCCCACCCTGTTTACTCTCCATCATCTGTAAAATGGTGTCTAATCTAAAAAAGTCATCTACGTTTTCGCCAGCAAATCTTCTAGTAAATAAACTATTCCAATTTTCCAAAGCTGGGATATCTACACCACCATCAGTGGCAATCACATAGCCGTCATATTTATCTGAAAAGGCCAAAGCTTTTATTCTTGCATTTTCCTCAAAAGTTGTACCCGTCTCTTCAATGTCCTCTACTATCTTTATTGTTTGTAACGTATCAATTTGTTCAAAAAAATTTTGAAGTATATTTTTAAGCTTTTCTATCTTATGTGGGTTATTTGAAGTAATAAGAATTTTATTAAGTTTTTTCATTTTATTACAGATTATTAATGGCCCTTGATAACAGTTCTAAATCGTCTTTTACACATCCTTCAATATTTCTTACCAAAATAAAATCAACGCCTAACTCCTCCGCCAATGTCTTGGTAACATTTAATGCAATTTTTTGTTGTAAGGCAATTTTTTTAACATCAATCTGTTCCCTATTACGCTCAGAATCCGAGTGCCTCCAATTTTGAATATTCTCAGGGTCAGCTAATACAAATACCATGATACTTGGATTTAATTTCAATAAAGATTCTACATTTATTTGTAAAGTATTGTTTTGCTCATAAACAACGTGTGTATTTAAAACAAGTGGCTGTTCTTGAATCTGTTCTTCTATCACTCCATCCACAACTTCTGTAATTTCCTCTGATTTCAAATCATGTTTCAACCTATCACGATCAATTTTAAGTCTTTCTGAAATTTTTTCTCCGAACGACACAACACTTACCTCTTTAGGAAATTCATGTTGTTCCATACACTGTCTCAAAATTAAGTCTTTACCAGACCCTGATATACCAGTAAATACCATTATTCTATTTTTGGGCGACAATTCGTTTCTATTTTCAAATTTTAATTCACTAGATGATTCCATACTTTTATGTTTATTTTCTGACAACCAAAGCATCTTTACCTAATTTTAACAAAGGTTCAAATGTTGGTTTGGAATTTACAGATATTAACTCTACAACAGGTATTAAAGGAAAAATAGACTCTAAATAATTTTCATCCTCTTCAATAAATCTCCTCTTAGTTACGTGCTCAAAAGCAAAACCAACCTGAACTGGAGTTTTTTTAAAGAAATGTCTACCTGTCTTGAACATTATTGGGTAGTCAAACCCACTTGTCAACATAGAATTTCCAGATGCATAACTAGGCATAAAAGCTGATAAGGCAGCTTGGAATTTCGGATATTTATTTCTGAGATAACCAAAGGCTTCTTTAAAAATACAACTAGATATATTTTTTGGTGCATTAGGAACACTATATAAGCGAGTAAAGTCAAAACAATTTCTAGGATCGAATCCAAAAATAATCAAAGCATCACTTTTATACTGTCTATCAATTTTTGTTATTGTTAGAACAGAAAAAGGAAATTTTTCACCTCTAATAAAAAAGCCTAGAGCAATATTACATCTTGGGGTATGTATGTAATGAAGATCATTATGAAAAGATATTGCGATATCTTTATCGACTTCTTTAAAATCAACTCTGATTTTTTTATTTTTTATCTTTAAAAATAGACCTTCCTTATCTTTCTGTATAACTAATTTTGAATGGAAAAGAACATTATTCAACAACTTTTTTATTGGTAGTTTTGACTTTTTTAAGCGAGTTGCAATAACTTGATATTGCTCCTTAATTATTTTATCTAGTAGTTTATGCACAATGGAAACCTTTTTTAACGAATCTTTTTTTAAGTTATAAAGACCAAAAAGATTATCTTTATTTACAGATTCAATATATTTAACTAATGAATGAGCGTTATTAAATATGTCTAAGATATCAAAGGAAGTGATTCTAAACATAACTTGATATTCTAAATCAAGAGGGTCACATAAAAATGACTTATTTTGGTTTAAAAATTTTTTAACATGTCTTTTAACTTTTTTCTTTAAAAACTGCATCAAAGGGTAATCCTGAATGTACTCCTTAACGTTTTCTGAATGTATATGTTGTAAATTTATTTTTTTAAAATCATTATAAATTGCCAAAATTTCATTGTAAGAGCACTGGACCCGCTTTATATCGCTTATGTTTACTTTTCCTATTATGACTTTGTTGAAAAAATTTTCAAACTTATTAAGTATTATCTTTGAATCGCAAAAACAAATACTTGGAAGTTTGTAATAAGGTTTCTCATTTCTTAAAATTATCAATAGACCATTATTTTTATTTGTAAAATCACGAAAAATTGCCTCCACGAAGGAGAAAAAAATGTCAGATTGGTATATTTTACTGAAAATTTTTGCGTTTTTTAAATTTAAGACAATTTCGTCTTTTTCATAAAATATTTTTATTCCATCCTGTTTTTTAATTTCCAAATTACTACAAATGTCTTTTAAAATAAGAGAAAACTTTTGCCTGTTTTCAATCTTTAATATTTGATCCAAATCTTCTACTTTTCTTGTAAGGATAGTTTGTAAAATAAAACAAACCATATCAATACTAAATAATTCGTAACCCACTTTCTGAAGACAAGATACCGTCTTCCTTGTATCCACATCTTTTATGCTTCTGTTTGAAAACAAACTTCGACAATATTTTTTACTATTTAAATTGACCGCATACTCTTCGATCGAACTAATAAATATTTGTATATTTGTCATATATATTTAGCCTACTCCATAGCCTCAGGAAACATTTTCCCCATCACAGCCTCCTTAAAATCAAAATGCTTTTTGACTGTACTATGGATCGGTTCGAGTTGAATAAAGAATGTTGACCCTTTTCCCTTTCCTTCTGATTCTACCCAGATTTTACCTCGGTGAGCTTCAATGATTTTACGCGCAACATAAAGTCCAAGCCCAGTTCCCATAATGTTGGCACGACTTGCGTCAGGAGCTCGAGCGAACTTTTCAAAAAGTCGTGGTAACACATCTTTGGCAATTCCAACTCCAGTATCTTTTACTGAAATTAAAACATCGTCTTGCTTATTGCGTTCAATTTTAACAGAAATTCCCCCTTCTTTTGTGTATTTACTTGCATTGTCGATAATATTTGAAATAACTTGTTTAACTTTTCCTTGGTCAGCACGAACCATGTAGTCGAGAGACTCATCAAATTTGAAATTAACTGTGAGGTTCGACAT
The DNA here is from genome assembly GCA_964385205.1 of uncultured Candidatus Saccharibacteria bacterium. Taxonomy (GTDB): domain Bacteria; phylum Patescibacteriota; class Minisyncoccia; order Phycocordibacterales; family CAIRYW01; genus JAUPVJ01. The sequence continues at coordinate 7,945 of CAYLOB010000003.1, forward strand.
TTGTATTGAGGGAGCAAGTTCAGTAATGAGACTACTAACCAAATCTTTTATGTTAAAGTCGGTGAAATCATATTTCATTTTACCGGACTCGATTCGAGTAATATCGAGATAGTCTCCTACAATCACAACGAGTGCTTGTGTGGACTTAAAGATTGTCTCTAAAGCTTCTTTGATTTGTGAAGATATTGGACCGAAATCACCTTCAAGAACCATTGAAGCATAACCTTTAATCGCAGTAAGTGGTCCTCGAAGTTGGTGAGACGCAAGTGAAATGAACTCAGTCTTTTGCATATCAAGTTCCCGAAGCCGGGTGTTTGTAATTTCAAGTTCCTTGTTAAGAGACTCAATCTTTTTTCTTGCAGCATCTTCTTTGTTGATACTTTTAGTTAGTGTATAAACAAATGCAATTGAAAGGATAAGTGTAATAATATTTAAAATAAAGTCAGTCACACCGTCTGCAAAGAAAATTTTTGATCCAATAAGGATTACAAGAGAATAAGCGATCAATTGTTGAGATCTCGCCCGTAGCTCAAAAAGATCGAACCTAACCATAGAGAACACAACAACCATTAAGAACAACGGCAAAGCAAACAATCCGTAAAGTTCTATTTCATAAATACCAGTAATACTTGCAAAGTACCCTGTAGAAGAAAATATTCCAAGAAAAAATAATAAAGATATTCCAATCGTAATAACAGAGCCCTTTGAAACAACTAATTTTTGTTTTAAAGCTTTATGTGCCATGAAAATAATTGCCAATATAGACAATACTTCCATAGCAATTTTATACTTAGTTAACAAATCGTTTTCTAGCGATTCGCAAACCGGTTGATTAAAACCTATGATTGAATGACCAAACAATGTAATTAAAAATGGGACGATTGAAAGTAGTATGAGTACTGAACCAGATTTTTTACCCATTCTTTCACCAAAACAAAAAGCATAAAAGAAGTATATGGCAGATAGAAAACCAATAACTGCTGTGTAATCAGTCAGAGACCAAAACATATTCACAATATGATAGTTATTTGAAGTCCACAAAAATACATCAAATATCAACCAAAGACCGAAAATAAAAGAAAGAAAGAAGAAAGGTTTAGTCAAAACATTTTGTTTATTTCTAAACAAAAGAAAAAATCCAATCATTAAAAGAATACCTGCGGAAACAAGGTGGGTATAATAAGCTACAGGCCTCACAGCAGAGGCGGTGGCGAAACATGTGTTAATTATCTCATTTAGCATTTAAGATATTATATCAAATAATTTTTTACTTTTCCTTTAATTTGATGATTATAACACGACCAAAATTCCTCATGTTCAATCTCAGTAGGACTAATGGCTACTATTAGCGGTTTAAAACCAAAATAATTTTTAATTTTAATAAAAATTGGTAAAAAAATATCAAAAGTAAATTTTCTCTCATATCCATTTGATAATACAAAATTTTCAAATAAAATACCCTGCGTGATAAACAGAGCTAGAACATATAAGTAATATTTACTTGGGCTATTTCCGCAGGTATGCAACCAGTCGGAAGAATCAAAAAAATTTTCATCTTTAACATGATTGAATCCAGATAATTCAAATAATTTATGATGAAAATCCTTAAATGAAATATTATTATTTATATTTATACTATTTATTTTTTTACCATTAGCAACATTTATATCCATAATTGGAAAATAATCTACCTTATGTCCACCTTTTTTTCCGGTTCCTTCATAAAAAGCCAGTATAATTAAATATTTTTTAGCATAATTATTTGCAGTAAACTTATCAGCAAGATATTCCAAAAAAAGTGGTTCGATTCCGATTGAATCAGCTGCGATAAGAAACCTTGACGTTTCGATATTCGGCGTTGCCAATTGCCTAAAAAGAACCAACTTCCCTTTTGGATCTTGAAACTGTTTTGGAATACCAACTTTACTAAAAAACTTTTCAACCTTCTTTTTCAGCCCTAAATCATTTTGTCTTCTATGCAACTCCTTAACAGCTTCATCAACATCAGTATATACAAAAGCATCAAATGCCTTTCTGTCTTTCATCAACTTGTTTCTCCGCCAGTAATATTCAATTGTGATTCTAATATTGTTCCAGATCATTATAAATCAGTAAATTGACTGTCCTACTATTATACTACAATACAAGAAAACAGATAATTTTAGACTTTTTTCTCCCTACGTATTCTAATTACAATTTTAAATTTATATGCTAATATTTTTTTATGAAAAAACATATAGTATTAGCTTTTAAATTAACATTATTTGTAATCTTATTATTAGTTATCTGTGCCATCTTTTTGATCTATAAAAAGGACGCTGTTCCTGAATGGCAAACATTTAGTAGTACCAAAGCAGGATTAAAGTTAGATTTAAGTTTCGAATTCCCTTCTGAGTGGTCGCAAATTGGTGGTATAGATGGAGGAACTTCTTCCCAAAGACCTTTTTACATAAAGAATAAATACAAAGAACATTGTGTACTTAATGATGATAAAAGTGAAAGTTGTTGGGAAGACGGATTCATTGCAAAATTATGGATTAGAAAAAAAATAGAAAATAGCCAAGATTTGATAATCAAATATAATTCTGTATCAGAAAATAAAATTACAACACTAGATGGAGTTAACGCAGTGATACAAAATGGGTTTGTAAAAGACGGTGACAATCAAATGAATCATATATCCCTGCCAAATAAAAAGGAATCTAGATTAGTAATTGATGATATTTATGGAAATCGTTTTGAATTTTTCATGTCAATAAATAATACCAAGGATCAAATAATATTTGATCATATAGTTAATACTTTAAAATTTAAAAAACCGATCGAAAATTAATCGATCGGCACGTACCCTAAAGATAGCAACTTCAACGTCTAATGATATCCACATTTCGGCTAGTTGATAAGTAATACTGATTAACCCTGAATGATGTAATGGATTGCCCCTCCAATTTAACATTGTTGAGTTCTGTAGATGTTCCAGTAGTAGATTGACTACTCCCGGTATTTCTGTACAAAACTTGGAAATGTAAATGTGAACCCTTACTATCACCAGTATCTCCAATAAAACCAAGAACTTGACCGACATTGATTCGGGCACCAACAGCGAGAAATGGAGACTGGGTATAGTTACCCTCTCTCGTGTCTTTCATGTGCATATACATGGTCTGATACCCTGTATTTAGGTTACCGTCACCATCATGATCAATTTTAATGTAGTTTCCTGTATCAGAACCATATTGACACGTTACAATAATACCTCCTGCAGCTGCCATTACAGGAACATCATACTTGTCCGGATCAGAGTATGATGGAGTACCAGAACCAATTTTATAAACATCATCAAAGTCGATTGAATAGAAGCCTCTTCCCCGATGATAAGAGTCTATAGTATTGTCGTAGGATAGTCCTCCAGCTTGAGTTGATACCTTCCACTTCTTCCCTCCCGGTAGAGGCAACTTGAGCGACAGGGTTGATGACGACTGAGTAGGTGGAGGCGTAAAATTCACCACCAGTTTAGGGCGAGTACTTCCTCCGTATTCTCTCGAACGAAAGTATGTCCAATTATTGTTCGTTGACCGTGGCTCAAGGATAAAACCGTAGTTTGGAATATCACCTTTCACCCACGCGGTGACAAAGTCTGTGACGTCAATCCGAATTGCCGACATACGAGTCGGCCTCGAAAAGAGTTCATCCAAGTCTGAGTAGTAGCCAATGTCATCGATCCAAGTACCATTTTCTCTCCAAGAGAAGTAGTTAGCCCGAACTATCCCTCCCGTTGTAGCGTTGTGGTCTATCACATTTTGCGTACGCGAATCAGGGGTCAAGGTGAGTTCGGCAGAAGTTACAGTTCCTCTCACTGTCGAAAGGTCGAATTGAAGAAGGCTGATGTACATGTCGCCCCACCCACCGAGTCCGATGAATTCATCATTTCCAAACGTTTTGGTGTTGTAGTTAGTGCCGACGACGGCGTCCTGTGAAGGATAGAGCGTCTTTGTGTCTGCGACTGACTTTAATGTTGCGACAAAAAGCGCAACAAGTATAAGCAGTATATTTGTTTTCATTACGGGATTTGAGTTTCGTGTTGTATGGAGTATCAAAGACAGAGTTGTCAAAGATCAAACCACATTAATTATATAAAAACAAGACTTGAAATATCAAATCTTGTTTGTGTATAAATGAAAGCAAGTTAATTTACTCAACAGGTATGTTTGGGGTACTGCACACGTCCTCCTCTTTTACTCCGCACTCAATTTTTTCACAATTACGTACGTTTTCACAGAAATGAGCACACCCATCTACAGCATTACATTTCTCAAATTGAAAAGCTTTTATAACATATGTATTGTAAGTACTTAAATTATTTGGAGGACATTCATCTTCAATTGAACAATCTCTTGAGAAACAATTTTCTATTTCAGGATTGCAAGTCGTCTCAATAATCATGTCGTAGTTTTTGAAAACATAAAACCGAAGGAAACTAAAGAGTGAAACAAGTGAAAGTGATACAACAAAAAATAGAATAACTGAAAACCCTTTTTTTGGTTCAGGTTGTGCATTTGAATCAATTTGTCTCATCCATTCTTTTGGTTCCTCTTTTATTTGTGAATCCATATATTATTGAATTAAGTATACTCCTATAGACATAATTATAATAGAAATAAATTTAATAGCGAGATTGTTTCTTGAAATATCTTCTTTAACAAATTTTGGAAATACTAGTGTGAAAAATATACCGAACAAAAATACAAACATCGGCTGAACAGAATATTCAACAAGTATAACAAGGGCGGCAGGAGCCAAAAGGACAGCAAAGTTACTTGCAACGATCCCTACCGTTTCAAACATTTGCTCAACAATATTCAGACCGAGAACACCAAAACTATTTTGATACACAACATTTAAAAACTCCTTTCGGTACTTTTTGATCAAAAAACAAACAGTAGCAAAAATAACCATACCCACCTGATTCCAAAACATAGAAACAACGAATGGAATAGTGTCTGACGAGCCATCTTTAAACAAAACATACCCAAGAGCAATACAGAGACTTGAAAGGATCATGGTGAAAGCAACTTTCGTATTGATTCTTGTTTTTTCACCCTTTCTAAATTTGAACGTAAGAAGCAGTGCACCAAAGATAACAATTGTTCCTGCAAAAAGTTTGTCGGCTGATAGTTTTTCACCTAAAAAGAAAATACCAAGAAAATAGGCAAAAACAGGTGAAAGTTGCCAGAAAGGAACTATTGACGATGCATCTTCTTTTTCAAGTGCAAACAAGTAGAACAAGACGGCCAAGTTATAAAGGAGTCCAGAAACAATAAGAGAAAATTTATCTATATTTGAAACATCGAGAACAGATGGGTTTGTAACATAAAGAGCAAGGCCGACAGGCAGAGCAACAACACCAACGAAAATCATAAGCCCTCCTGATCCCCCGCCTTTAAAATATCGAGAAAGAATGAACTTATCGCAATGGTTGATAAGGCTCCAGACAAACGGTGCAATGAGGGCGACAAGGATCCAAGACATAGTTTAAGGGGTTAAGTGATTAGGCTAAATAATTTTTTTAAAATTATCGCCCGATCAAATTTTTAATAAAATTTGATTTAGGGGTTAAGTGGTTAAGGGTAAATGAAAACATAAGGCTAGTTAATTTTAAGGAAGAACATTTTGCCTTTTTGTAGAATGTCACCAGATTTGAGAGTTTGGTTTCCGTCGGTCGCAACTTCCCCATTTATTTTCACACCATTTTCTTCAATAACTCGCCTTGCCTCGCCTTTACTTGTTACTGCCTTGCTTTCAATAAGTACATCGAGAAGTAGATAACTTGAAGGAGATAAAGTTTCAAGATCATCGGGAATTTCCTTTTTAGAAAAAGTTGAGACCCAGTACTCTTCTGCTTTTTTTGCATCCGCCTCACTGTGATACATTCTAACAAGTTCGAACCCAAGTTTCATTTTTATATTTTTTGGATTCTCTCCTTTTTCTAAAGTGATTTTGTGTTCCTCTATTTGCCCCATTGGAACTCGAGTCAGAAGAATAAAATATTTAATTATAAATTCATCCTTTAGGGACATTATTTTTCCAAACATTTCGTTTGGAGAGTCCATCAGGTTTACAGTGTTTCCCCAACTAGAACTCATTTTACGGCCGTCGAGACCCTCGATAAGTGGCCCAGTCATGATGTCTTGAGGCTCTTGTCCGTATTCTCTTTGCAAATCTCGTCCAGCAAGTAGATTAAACTTCTGATCTGTTCCTCCAAGTTCAACATCAGCCTTTATTGCAACTGAATCGTACCCTTGCATAAGTGGGTAAAGAAGTTCACGAAGAGAAACTCTCTTTCCTGCATCTAAACGTTTTTTAATATTTTCACGAGAAATAAAGTCACTAAGTGAAAATACGTCAGCGTGTCTTCCGATGTCGCCGTAGTTTAAAGGGTTGAGCCATTCTGAATTGTATCTAACCTCTACTTTACTTAAGTCTAAAATTTTTCCTGCTTGTTCAATATAGTTTTCTAAATTTTTCTTGATCGTTTCGTTTTCAAGCATCGGTCTTTCACTTTCCTTGTCTGAAGTGTCCCCTATCACACCTGTAAAGTCACCAATAATAAGCACCACTTGGTGCCCAGCATCTTGAAAGTCTTTTAGTTTCAAAAGCGGAATTGAACGGCCTAGGTGAATGTTTGGGCTCGTAGGATCGATACCTAGTTTAACCCGAAGTTTATCCCCGTTTTTGAGGCGTTTTTCTAAATGCTCTTTATCAATAATCTCTTCAACCCCTCTTTCTAATAGTGTTTTTTGTTGATCGTCTTTCATAAATTTATTGAAAATAGTATAGCATTTTTTAACAGTTGCAAAAACTAGCCTTTTTGCTAGTCTTGCTTTAGCCGTACATATACAACTTAACCCGGCTTTCTATGTCTGACGAACCAAAACTTACGGAACAAGACGCTAAAGAGCTTTTTGATGATATGCTCACTCACACCGATCAAGCGACTTTGTTGGGAGGTGATCCGATGGAACTCGCAACTACGCAGGTCAAAATTCCTGGTCTTAACATTGCCTTTGACTCTCCACCTTTTCTCGATCTCGAAACTGTCGACGAGGATCATCTCGCGGACAACCGAGTTTTCAAGGTGATCATCACCCTCTTCGAGCCAGGTGAGTCAATCGTCGAAGCTCCAGAAGTAAAGATTGAAGGCGACGCTGACTTGATGTTCTCACTTGCGCAGGCAGTGAAGCTCGAAGGTGCCTGGATGGCAGGGATTCTCGCTTTCGTTGACAGCATGAGACTCTTTACTCATTCCTTCAACAACGCGCTAGACTGGACATATGAAGACCAGGGTGAAAATTACAAGTTCACTGCTACATGGCAGATCAAAGGAGAACCCAGACCTATTTGGGTCGGCAACTTCATTGTCCCGAAACGACTGATTAAACTCGCTGACGAAGAGGAAGAAGAGTAAGTCCGGGTTCAGCTAATTTTCGTAATCACCAGACAGATGCAAATTTGTCTGGTGTTTTTTATTAAGCTATAAGCCAGTAGCTAACAGCAAAAGACTTTTTTATCCTTACCCACTTTATTCACTCACACACTTACCCGCTGTTACTTACAATCCTTCCTTTCTAAGTTCTTCCACCAACTTTCTTGCATCTCGTGACAACTTATGTGGAATCTTTACTGATATTTTTAGCAAAATATCTCCAGCGCCGTGAGTTGAAGGCACGCCCTTGCCACGAACTCGAAGAATTTCTCCATGCTTAACCCCTTCTGGAACTTTTACTTGTAAATTACCATCCAATGTTTCAAGTGGAATTTCAGCACCTAAAAGTGCATCGGTTAGTTTAATTTCAAAATTTGCAACAAGATTTTGTCCTTCTTTTTTAAATAATTTATGAGCTTTTACATGGATTTTTATATACAAGTCACCCGCACTTCCACCTCGCATTGCTTCACCTCGTCCAGAGACTCGAAGCATTTCGCCATTTTCTATTCCAGACGGAATTGAAACTTCTATTTCTTCATTTTGCTTTAGTACTCCTGCACCACGACACTGACTACATTTATTTTTTGGAATCGCTCCAACACCATGACAATCTGGGCATGTTTTCTCACTTGCGATTTGTCCAAAGATGGATCTTTTTATTTCTTGAATGACACCAGCGCCACCACAAGTCTTACAAGTTGAAACATCTGATCCTGGTTCCGCACCATTACCATGACACTTTTTACATTCAGAAATTTTATTTATATTTATCTTCTTTTTGACACCAAAAATTGATTCTTTAAAGTCGAGTTCTAGGTCTACTTGAATATCATTTCCTTTTTTAGGTTTGGTCCGTCGTCCACCACCTCCTCCAAAAATATCTCCAAAGATGTCACCTAGGTCTCCCATATCAAATTGAAATCCACCTTGTTGCCCGCCGAATCCGCCTTGAAATCCATTAAAATCAAATCCACCGAAACCAGCATTGCCACCGCCACCCATATTGGAAGTATCTCCAAACTGGTCATATTGAGCCCTTTTTTGATCATCTGAAAGCACAGAGTACGCCTCTGACGCTTCTTTAAAGCGTTTATCGTCACCACCTTTTTTATCTGGATGATGTTCATGTGCGAGCTTTCGAAAAGCTTTTTTAACCTCGTCCTTTGACGCGCTTTTTGAAACTCCTAAAATGTCGTAATAGTTTTTGGCCATTTTTATATTTTATGACGTATAAGTTAAATATTCAGTAAGTATTTCTTAAAATTCTAGTGTGATTGTAAAATCCCTCTCATAATTTCAACAATTCTTTCTGGAGAAGTTTCAGATTTATGGACAAAATATGTAATTCCCGCCTCAAGAATCTGAGGAAGTATCTCATTATTTCCAAGACTTGTCATCATTATAATTTTTTTCAAACTGGCTGGGGACTTTACCTTTAATTCTTCTACAATTTCAAGTCCAGTTTTTCCAACAAGCATAACATCAAGAATAACAGCACTTGGGTTTGAGTTTATTATAGTATCAACAGCATTTTCACCAGAATCCAAACGGGCCACTTCTACATTTAGAGACTTTAATTCTCTACTTATCGCATCAGCAGACAATGAATCATCTTCAATAAGTAAAACTGATTTTTTTTCCATAAATTTATTAATGATTAAATTCTAAAGTTATTTTTGTACCTTTATTCTCTTCAGAATCGACTAATAATTTTCCACCATGAAGATTCATAACTCGGTTAGCAAAATAAAGCCCCAGTCCTGAACCACTAAACTTCTTCTTTACATTGCTCGCTCGATAAAAACCATCTAAAATCCTTGTTTGTTCTTTTTTTGGAATACCCACTCCTTCATCCGAAAAGATGACCTTTCTTTTAGTACTAATTGTCTCGCAGGCAATTCTAATTTTTGAATGTTCCGGAGAATATTTTATTGAGTTTGAAATAATATTCGTAAACATATTTTTTACTTTTTCCTGATCAGCTTTAATTATAAAGCCTGAAAATTGTCCTTCATCTAATACGATATCAATACTTTTGTTCTGGATTAATAACTCAACCTGCTTTATTGATTGTTTAATCAAATCAATCACACTAATTTCAATTTTCTCACCTTGATCAGAATCAATACCAGCGATTGCCAAAATATCATTTACGGTATCAATCAGATTATGTACAGATGAACTTATTTCTTCAGTTAATTTTTTATTATCTTCTGACAGTTCAGTTTTATTGATTGTTTTTAATGCCCATATAATGCCAGTAAGCGGGGTTCTGATTTCATGCGAAGCAACGGCAACAAACTGAGACCTTGTTTCAATTTGTTCGTTTTCTTTTTTTCTCAAAAATAACCCAGCAAGTGCAAACAATACAAGAAAGAATGCAATCATGATTGGAACTGTCGCAATAGTCCAAGCCTGATTTATATAATGATCAGCAACAACATCTATTCCAAAGATTGCAATAATTTGCCCTTGATCATTTTCAATAGGTGATATGGCTGAAAACCAAACACCAAATGAATCTGATACCGGACCCTCTACAGCACCAACTCCATTAAACGCACTTTCAATAGCACCACTTGGTTCCTCATATATATCACCCGGAGCTGAATAATCTTGTGATAAAGGATTTTCTGAATCTAAAAGAAATATAGTTTTATTGTCTCTCTTTGCCATCAAGTAGAAAAACTTAACATCACCACTTTCTTTTCTCGCTTTAGTAAGACTCTCCTTTAGATTTTTGTAAGCTTCTGTTTCTAAGTCAAGATTATTACCTGTAAGTAACTGAACCTCTTTGGCGTTAATTAACTTAGAAATAGTATTCCCTCTTTGAAGTAATGTTTTTTTACTTTCCTCAAGATTTTTATGGTACAAGAATAAAGAAGTTGCCACACCGAATAGTATTACAACAATTATAAATGCCGGAAAATACCAACGATATCCTGATTTGAAGAAAGTTATTCTTTTCATCTAAATAAATTTAATATAAGTATACCTCACGTAGTCCCAATGCAACAAAGTTATCTAACTTAATTCTTAGTAGAACGGAGGTATACTCTATTAAATTTATAACTTTCTATTTTTCTTCTTTAAACTCTGCGTCTTTTGCTCCTTCAGCTTGATCAGGATTTGGATTTGCTCCTGCATCTGCCTTAGGTTCAGGTCCTGTCTGTTTAGCCATCTCTTCACCTATCTTAGACATTTCTGTTGAAAGAGCTTCTGTTGCTTTTTT
>CAYLOB010000004.1:0-9284 GCA_964385205.1 uncultured Candidatus Saccharibacteria bacterium
TTGCTTCCATTTGAGCTTCTTCAGAAAGTGGTACGTGGACCGCCATTTGGTCTCCGTCGAAGTCAGCGTTGAAAGCGGCACAAACAAGTGGGTGAACTCTAATCGCGTTTCCTTCAATAAGCATTGGTTTAAAAGCTTGAATACCAAGTCTGTGAAGAGTAGGCGCTCGGTTAAGAAGTACATATTTACCTTTGATTACGTCTTCAAGGATTGCCCACACTTCTGGAATTCCTTCATCAATAAGTTTTGAAGCTCCTCGAATGTTGTAAGCAAGTTCTAGTTTGAGAATTTGTCCAATAACAAACGGTCGGAAAAGTTCAAGAGCCATATGTTTTGGAAGTCCACACTCATGAAGATCAAGTTCAGGACCAACAACAATCACTGATCGTCCAGAATAGTCTACTCGTTTTCCAAGAAGGTTCTGTCGGAAAAGTCCTCTCTTTCCTTTTAGATTGTCAGCAAGAGATTTAAGTGGTCGTCTTTGTGCTTGGTTAACTCCTGCAAAAGGACCATTACCATGTCGAATAGAATTGTCGATAAGTGCATCAACGGCTTCTTGTAGAATTCTTTTTTCGTTTCGTAAAATTACATCTGGAGCAAAAATCTCTTTAAGTTTTCGAAGTCGATTGTTTCGATTAATTACTCGTCGGTAAAGATCGTTAACATCACTTGTTGCGTGTCGTCCTCCATCGAGTGCTACCATCGGTCGAAGTGCAGCAGGAATCACAGGAATAGCAGAAAGAAACATCCATTCAGGTCTAAGATTTGACTCAATCATTGATTTAACAATTCCAAGTCTCTTATTCATCTTTTCTCTATCAAGTGAACTTGCCTTTTCGAGATCAGTTTCAAGAGTAGCGGCCAGTTTCTTTAGATCAAGATTTTTAAATACATTGTAGATTGCTTCAGCACCAATAGACGCTTCAAACACTGTTCCATATTTAATAGAGAATTTGTGATACTTTACTTCTTCAAGAACTTTTCCAATCTTTATACTTTCAATTTCATTTTTTGTATTTACAAGAAGTTCTCGCACAGCATCTTTTGTCTTTTCGTCAGTAATTGTTTTTATTTTTGCCTTAAACTCAGAATCAAGGTCACTCAGAACTCTCATTCTTTCATCTTCGTTAACCTTTGTGATTAGATATCCTGCGAAGTAAACCACTTTTTCAACTTCACTTGATTGAAGACCAAGAAGAAGACTGATTCTAGATGGCATAGATCGAAGGAACCAAATGTGTGCTACAGGAGAAGCAAGTTCAATGTGTCCCATTCGTTCTCGACGAACAATTGATCTCGTTATTTCAACTCCACATTTTTCACAAACAATTCCCTTATATCGAATTCCTCTATATTTTCCACAGTAACACTCGAAATCTTTATCAGGTCCAAAAATCTTCTCATCGAATAGTCCATTTTTTTCACTTCGTTGAGTTCGATAGTTCATTGTTTCAGGTTTTGTAACCTCTCCAAATGACCATTCTCGAATACGTTCAGGAGAAGCGACTTTGAGTGAAATTTCTGTGAAGTTATTTAATTCTCTTTTTTTATACATAATATTTTGTATTAGTTGATTAAAATCAAAAGTTATTAATTCTCTTGGTTTTTATCATCCTCTTCTCTTTTAGTATTCGACCCTCCATCAAGCGACACATCAAGGGCAAGCCCTCGAAGATTCGATAACAACACATTAAACGACGCTGGTGAATTTGGACTTTGGATTTTTTCTCCTCGTACAATCGCATCGAAGGTAGCAGATCGTCCTTGAATATCATCTGATTTAACAGTAAGCATTTCTCGAAGCATGTATGCAACACCGTGACCAAGTAACGCCCAGACTTCCATTTCTCCAAATCGTTGACCTCCACCTTGAGCCTTTCCTCCAAGTGGCTGCTGCGTAATGAGAGAGTACGGACCAATTGATCGCATGTGAATCTTGTCCTCAACCATGTGATGCAATTTCAGAATATACATAAACCCAACTGAAATATCTTGTTCGAATTCATCTCCAGTTCGTCCATCAAACAGTTTCATTTTTCCATTTTCATTGAATCCTGCTTTTTTAAGTTCATCTTTAATTTCAACATCAGTTGCTCCTGCAAACGGAGGAACAATTGCTTGATAATTAAGTTCATGAGCAGCTAGACCTAAGTGAAGTTCAAGAATCTGACCGAGGTTCATTCGAGATGGTACACCAAGTGGAGTAAGTACCACATCGATAGGTGTTCCATCAGCCATGTATGGCATATCTTCTTCAGGAAGAACAACTGAAATAACTCCTTTGTTTCCGTGTCGTCCAGCAAGCTTATCTCCAACAGAAATGTTTCGAAGTTGTGCAACCTCAATGTGAATTCGTTTTATAATCCCACTTTCAAGCTTGTCACCTTTTTCTCGTGAGAACACTTTTACAGAAATGATTCGTCCTCGTTTTCCGTTTTCCATTCTCTTTGAAGTATCTTTAACATCTCGAGATTTTTCTCCAAAGATCGATCGAAGTAGTCTTTCTTCTGGTGTTAATTGTGTTTCTCCTTTTGGAGTAATTTTTCCAACCAAGATGTCTCCAGGACGAACTTCTGCTCCGATTCTGATAATTCCATCTTCATCTAAGTTTTTTAGTTTATTTTCTCCAACGTTTGGAATATCATGAGTTGTAATTTCGGGCCCAAGTTTAGTATCTCGCACATTCACTACGAACTCTTCAATATGAATTGAACTAAACTTACTATCTTTCACAAGTCGCTCTGAAAGAACGATTGCATCCTCATAGTTTTGTCCTTGCCATGTCATGAACGCAACCAAACAGTTTTGTCCAAGTGCCATTTCTCCATCAACAGTTGTTGAGGCATCGGCAAGCACAGTTCCATTTACCACAGCGTCTCCTACTCGAACACGCGGTCTTTGATGAAATGCTGTAAATTGGTTTGTTCGTGAAAATTGAGCTAAATGATATTCAACTTCTTTCTTTCCTTCGTATTTTACTTTAATTTTCTTTCCATCAGCTACAGTTACAACTCCATCACCTTCTGCGGTAACAACTCGACATGTATCATGTGCAGCCTTGGTCTCAATACCTGTTGCTACAAGCGGAGCCTCAGCGATAATACAAGGTGTTGCTTGCTTCTGCATGTTTGAGGCCATAAGCGCTCGGTTTGCTTCATCGTGGTTTAGAAAAGGAATCATTGATGTTGCTACAGAAAACGCTTCATTAGTTGCAACGTCAATATATTGAACTTGATCTCGAGACACCATCATAGGTCGTCCTTTTACTCGAACTTCAACAATTTCGTCAATCATACTTCCTGCTTTGTCATAGTTTGTTCCCGCGTGAGCCACAATGTATTTTTCTTCTTCAAGAGCGTTCATGTAAGTAATTTCTTTTGTGATTTTTCCATTCTTTACTTTTGCAAATGGAGCCTCAATCATTCCAAAATCATTTATCTTTGCGTAAGAAGAAAGGTGAAGTACAAGACCAATGTTTGGTCCTTCTGGTGTATGGATTGGACAAATTCTACCGTAGTGAGATGGGTGAACGTCTCGAACTTCAAGTCCCGCTCTTTCTCGTGTAAGTCCTCCAGGACCAAGTGCTGAAACAGTTCGAAGATGCTCAAGTTCTGTGAGAACGTTTTCTTGTTGCATGAACTGAGAAAGTTGGTTTGTTGTGAAGAATTCTTTTATTCGAGCTTGAAGTGGTCGTGGAGAAATAAATTGAACAGGAAGTGTTGCATCAGTATCAATCGTCGACATTCTGTTTTGAATATTCTTTTTGATCTGAGTCATACCAACTCGAAGTTTTTGTTGGATTAACTCTCCAACATATCGAACTCGTCTACTTCCAAGGTGATCAATATCATCTGGAACAGAATCTGTATTACTGTTCAAGTCACCAAGGTGAATTATGATTGTAACAAGATCATCAAGTGTAAGAGTTTTTACTGCAAGACTCGCCTCGTCCATTTCTTTACCAAATCTTTTATTGAATCGGTGTCGTCCAACAATTGAAATATCGTATCGTTCAACATCGAAAAGTCCGCCAACAAATTCTCTTGCATTGTCTGCAGTTGCCAAATCTCCATCTCGAAGTCGTTTATGGATTTCAACAAATGATTCTTCTGGAGTTTTTGCATGATCTTTTGCAAGTGTTGCCTCAATATGTCGTTTAACATTTGGGAAACCTTTAAATGATGCAAGAATATCGTCATTTGTTTTTGCTCCAAAAGCTCGAAGTAAACAAGAAACAGGAAACTTTCGCTTTCGATCGATTCGAACATAGAGAGCGCCGTCGGTGTCAGTCTCTATTTCTACCCATGCTCCTCGAGCTGGAATTACTTTTGCTCCAAAGAGATTTTGTCCTTTTGATTCACTTGAAGTAAAGAATACTCCAAAACTTCGCGCAAGCTGAGGAACGATAACTCGTTCAATACCATTTATGATAAATGTTCCGTTTTCTGTCATAGCAGGAAAATCAGCAAGAAAAACTTCTTGCTCTTTTTCAGTTTGAAGAAGCTTGTTCTTAAGCTTCACCATGATTTTAAGAGGAGCTTCAAAGTTCATCTTGTTCTCCATCGCATAGCGAGCTTCGTACTTTGGTAGACCTAGTTCAAACGAACCGAAAGAAAACTCAAATTTCTTTCCTGTAAAGTCTGAGATCTTTGTGTACTCTGAAAACACTTCTTTAAGCCCGTTTGAAACAAGCCACTTAAAAGAATTAAGTTGACCTTCAATTAGATTTGGCAGAGGTGCCAAAGGCTCTTTATATTTTGCAAAATACTTCTTGTTTTGAGTATTTGCTGATTGTCCCAAGACTCCGACAACTTGTGACGATTTAGTATCTGACTTCATACATTATTAAAATTATTCTCACTCTTTTTTCTCAAACAAAAATAACCCAACACATTTCGTGGGGCATACATTTTTTGCTTTAAAGAAAAATTTGCAAGATTTTTGGGCTTCTAAAGCTCTTACTAATTTCCTTGCTTCCGACAGACAAGGAATGACTTCTCTTCTTTCTCAAAGCTTTTGGACGAAACTCAATCAAGTGGCTTAGTTACGCGTGATTATATACGCAACCCCACTTTAGCACAAGATTGACAATATGTAAATATAGTATTATTATAAAAATCCTATGAAAACAGAGTTCCTTGAAGCGGCGAGTGCTCGCCTTCTCTATGAAAAGTATGACGGATGGGTAAAAATGAATCCTTCGGTAATTGTGATTACAACCACAGGATTCATGTTTAATGACACAAATGGCAAGACCGAAATGTTCAGCATGATCGTGACGTACAAAAAACAGTAAGCCTCATCTTCTCCGCGCCTCCCAAAACAATATGGGAGGTTTTTTATTTAGACCCTTTTACTTTCCACTCCTCTATCTTCTTATGCTTTCCCTAAACCACACCAAAGGTGTGGTCGGGCGATCATCAGATTATTCATCTGATGATTTAGCCTCTCTCCATTTCTCAATAAGCTTGTGATTACCCGACAGCAATACAGACGGAACTTTGTATTTTTTACCTTTAAATTCTAACACTTCTGGTCTTGTATAAACTTCACTTGAAGCCACCCTTTCCTCCTCTCGAGAATCGAAATTACCCAACACCCCTTCAATCTGCCGTGAAATTGAATCAATCAAAATCATCGCTGGGATTTCCCCACCTGTCAGTACATAGTCACCAATTGAAATTTCTTCAGCTTTCAAAATCTTTTTCACTCTTGCATCTATTCCTTCATATCGTCCACAAATTAAAATAATGTCTGTGTATTTTTTAGAAACAGTTTTGGCGTATGAAGTATCAAATTTTTTACCTCCAGGCGCAAAGAAAATAATTTTAGCTTTTAGCTTCTGGCTTTTAGCTGTTAGCTTTTTATTCTTAATTTTTCCAAGCACTTTCTCCACTGCCTTTAAAATTGGAAGTGCCTCCATAACCATTCCTGGCCCCCCACCGTATGGCTTATCATCAACCCGTAGATATGGCTTTTCTTTCCCTTTCTGAGCAAGTGAAGCCTTAGCGAAATCACGAGGGTTGTAAAAGTTAACTTTTATTTTCTTCTCTTTTATCGCCCGCGCCAAAATCGACTCGCTTAAATACGAGGCAACTAAGTCAGGGAAAATTGAAATTACATGAAAATGCATTTTATATACTGTTAGCTTATAGGTTTTGGATTAAAAAAGCAAAAGCCGTTTCGACCATAGGGTCGAAACGGCTTTTAGTTTGTTTGCGTTCAACTAAAAGCTAGAAGCCAATAGCTAAAAGCTGTCTTAGATATGAAGGTCTTCCATTGCCTCGTCAACAGACTTCATTGCTGGTGTTGTAGCAGCTCCTGTTGACTCATGCTTGTATGTTCCTCCTTCTGGTTCGTTGATTTTAAGATTTACGCGAGCGTTGTTTTTCATACCAACAACTCGTAGTAAAGTTCGAATAGCTTTAGCAGTATTTCCTGCTCGTCCGATAACTTTACCCATATCAGATGGATCTACTGCGAGAGTCAAAAGCACTCCCATTTCGTCTACTGTTCTTCCAATTTTTACTGCATCTGGATTCTCTACCAATGCCTTTACTACAAACTCTAGAAATTGTGCATCTCGTTCCATATTGCTTTTACTTAACTTTCTAACCTAATAAACCCTACTGGGTTGTGCCTTATTCTTTTCGTACTCAAAGAATAAAGACTGCACATTTATTCTACATTTTTTGTTTAGATAAATCAAATATTTCTAACAAGACTTAGGCTAAAAAGAAAACCACCTTTTAAAACTTAGAACATTAGGTCGAATTATTTAGTTAAGTAATTTTTCAAAATCTTCCTTGTCATTTCACCAAAGTATCCACTTACAGGTTTAATTTGATTAGCAATTTGAAAGCGCTTTAAAGCATTTTCAAGTAAATTTCCAAAATAATTTGTTTCAAATCCAAGAGAACCTGGACCAAAAGGCGCTAGCATAAACCCACGCTTATTTAAAAACCTCTGTAATTCCATCACATCTTTACCCCTCATTCCTATTCCTAAATTTCGCGCAAAGTCTGTATAAGTAACCTTCTCCTCGTCCAGAATTTTTTTATTTATTTCTGATATTAATTGTTGTAACTGCGATTGCAACAAAGATATTTCAGAATTATCTCCCAAAAGAAAGTCGTCTTTCTTAACAGGTACTTTTTCTTGATCATCTTCACTTACTGAACGTTTTTGGACACTTGCCCGAAAACCACTTGTCCTATTATTATGTTGATTCTGTATAGTAATATTTATTGATGATGTTGCATAATTATTTGAACTATCACGTGCAACAGCAGAAAGTACGTGATTTCCATCAACAGCACCGCTTGAATCCCAATTTAAAGAATAAGGAGACGAAGAGTCTTCTTCAGATAACTCAACACCATCAAGTTTAAAAGTTACTCCAGAAAGTAAAACGTCGTCAGAAGCTGATGCAACTATTGCAATGTTAGAACCTGATACAACAGACCCATCAGCCGGCGATGAAATAGCCACGGTTGGAACAGTAATGTCTGCTGTTTCAATTATATGCAAAATATCTGTTTCTTCATCTGAGACATACAACCTTGTACCGATAGACGCAAAAGCAGATGGAAATACTGCCCTAACATTCTCAATAGTAGTTGTACTGTTATTATCACTAGTATCAATTACTACCAAACCATCAGTACTATCTACAAAAACCTTCGTTCCGAGTACATACATTGAGCCTGCTGCAGGGATATTTTCAATTGTAGTTATTGAATTACCATTTGAAGTATCAATAATTTGAACTTGATTTAAAGTACCATTTGATACTAGAATTGAATCATTGAGAGCTACAAAACCAGCGTGGTTTCCATTTGATATCGTAATAGTCGAGGTTGCTAAGGCTACATCTATGGAATAAATTTGATTACCACTTTGACCCACTACATACACAGAATTATTTAAAGTTAAGAGAGAATTCGGGTTACTCATCACTGTTATAAGATCCTCCTCAACTTCTTCTGCAGGATCAATAACAGAAATGCTTTGATTTGAAAAATTAGAAACAAAAATTTTATTTAAACTAGATGACACCATATTAAATGGTATGAAACTCGTGGTTATTGTTGAAACACCATTATCTGTATAAATTACTGAGATATTTTGACTTGCTGAATTCGATACAAATACTTTTTCACCGTATACAAGAAAGTCATATGGATTATCACCGACAGTTACTGTTGTTACAGAATTATTGTCTGCAGTATCTATAATTGATACTGTATTTTCATCATTATTTGCAACATAAATCTTTGACCCTCTTCCAGCTAAATTTAAAGGTGCTGAACCAACAGCAATAGTGTCCTCAATAAGATTAGTTGTTGTATTTAACACAGAAACCGTATTACTTAATTGGTTTGCAATATAAATTTTGCCACCAAAAGCTAAGATTGTATTAGGTCTGGTTTCGGTACTAACTGAATCAACAATAGTATATGCGAATGCAAAAGATGAGAAAATAAAAAAAGATACAATGGATAGAAAAAAGCATTTCATATAGAAATTGTAACAAATCAAGGCTAAAAAAAAAGGGGTGTGCCCCCTTTTTTTTTACTATCTTCTGAATATGCCTTTTGGTTTTAATTCGAACATATGTGGCCTTTCATTTTTTCTGACCTTGTTAAACTTTTTTCTCTTTTTAGATATATCTATGACCGATATAGTATTTTCAGATTCATTTGCAACAAACAGTGACGAATTATTTGAAGCTGTAAATCCGTAAGGTCCGAAACCAACCTCAACTTCTGCAACCTCCATATTTTTACTATTTATAACTGAGACAGTATTACCAAAATAGTTTGCAACAAATACCATACCACCAACAGAAAAAAGATTTGATGGTCCATCTCCTACAGAGAGTGTCTGAATATGATTACCCTTTTTTGTGTCTATAACCGAAACCTTATTATCAGCATAATGTGTTACATACAGCTTATTATTTAACACTAAGATTGAATTACTATACTTACCTAGATCAATAGAAGAAACCTGATCAGAAGATGTATTTATAGCGTAAACAGAATTACTACGTGCTGAAACGACATAAACATTTTTGCCAATTGTAGCAAAATCGACGGGGCTTTCTCCAACCGGCTTGGTTACAACACTACTATCTTTTGCGTTTATTATAGATACAGAATTAGTTGTATAGTTTGCAACATACACTTTTTCTCCCACAGCTATTAACGCAGTAGGAGAACCACCAACTGGTATTGAAGTAACTTCTCCAGAAATTATATCAACTTTTGAAACAGTATTGT
>CAYLOB010000004.1:9294-13286 GCA_964385205.1 uncultured Candidatus Saccharibacteria bacterium
TTTTCTATTTTTAATTTATATATATTCTATATTAGTTTTTTCTATATAAATAATGAATTTTTCTAATAATTATATAAATGATAAATATCAACAGGCTATACACTTCCAAATTATATCAACTTTTGAAACAGTATTGTCAGCAATGTTTGCAACATAAATCTTAGAATTTAGTTGTACTAAGGCACTAGGATTTTCACCAACATTAATTGTTGAAATGAGCCCATTGTGATTTAACACAGACAAGGTATTTCCGTCTGAATTGGCAACATACACTTTTTGACCAACAGACAACATTGCCCAAGGAGCGTCTCCAACAGGGATATTTATACTATTATTATTATTAATATTCTTTACTGTTACTGTGTCCGATAGATAATTTGCAATATATAGATTATTACCACTAATTTTCATTGCACGAACTACTGACTCTGTTGGAAAGCTTGAAACCACTTGCTGTGCGTTAGCATGTGCACCCAACAACATTCCAAAAACAACTAAACATAATTTTCTTTTCATTTTCTATAATATTACTTGAATAAACGTTTATAAATATACACTTCGAAGAATAAAACACAAGGACAAAGAAAAAATAAACAAAATACCCCTTTCGGGGTATGTTGCTTATTTTTTCTTTTCTTTCGTACATCAAGAATTGAATAACACATAAACATGCTACCTTTTAACTAACAAAAAATCAAACATGTGTTACTATCTGTGATAAATAATTGTTCTTATGAAAAAACTTCTTTGGCATGACGTTAGGACTTTTTTTGGTCTAAAACGAAGCCACCTATATTGCAGAAAATGCAAATGGACATTAGAACCTGGCGATAAGTATCACAGATATGTATATCGAATTGATAGAGGAAAGCATAGTCGTTTAATAATCGAGTACGAACATGATTATGGATGTGATTATGATCCAAGTACCGACGAAGATTCTGGAATGGTATCAAGGTCGGGAACACAATCCTCAAGAATTCTATTCTTTCCCAAGAGACGTCGGCGTAAAGTGGCCTAGTCGCAAGTGAAAACTTGCGTTTTTTTATACAAAAAGCCGTCACCCGAGGGTGACGGCTTTTTGTATTAAATTACTTTTTCTTTTCTTTTTTAGCTTGAGGAGTTTTTTTAGGCAGAACGTTTATTTTCTTTGCATCTAGTACTTTTAAAGTTACAAGAAGGTTATGGACAGTTGGTGTTGCTTGCGCTCCTTGAGATAACCAATAGAGAACTCGGTCATTTTTAACTTGAGTGTTCTTTTCTAACCGAAAATCATGGTTTCCTAACACCTCAATAGCTTTACCACTTTTAGTACTGTTTTTTGAGTCAGTCAAAACAAGCTTGAACGCCGGTTCATGCTTTCGCCCCACTCGTTGTAATCGTATTTTTAACATATCGACAATACTAACAAACTATTCCCCAGACGTCAATTTTAATTTAAACTCCCTCTACAACAGTTTTAGTCTTTGGTCCAAAATACCCCTCCGCCGGAGTAATCTTGTTTGCAATCTGGAACTTGATAAGAGCAGATTTTAGTAAAGGTCCGAAGGTAGTAGTTTCTTTTCCTGTAGATCCTGCACCTGTAGTAGCTAGAGGGAAACCGTGAGTGTTTAGATAAATTTGAAGAGCTCTAACATCTTCTCCCGTTGAACCTAGTTTAAGGTCGCGGGTAAATGTGAGAGTAGAAGATGGAGTGCTGTTAACTACTTCTCCGTTTGCGATTCTACGGTTTAGTTCGACGATTAGTTGTGTAAGAAGAATTTTGATTTGTTCGATGGTTTTAGGAGAAGGTGGATTTGGAGGAGTAACTTTAGTTATTGCACGACTACCACTTGACGTAGTTCGTTGAGTTGAAGTAGGAACTTCTTCTTCAGGTTCAGGATTTGGAGAAGGAAGACTTGTAAGTATAGGATAGTTTGCATCTACTGTTTTCCAGATTGTATCAAAGTTCCAAGAGTCTAGAGGTGAATTAGTGTTGTTTTCCTTGAAGTAGAGAGTGTTATCTTCGATTGCCGTACATCCTTCTGGATCTGGATCATCTTCTCCTGTGCAGAACGAAAGAGTACTAAGGGTTTTGTCATAGAAGTTGTTTTCGAGAGTACTTACAGAGTTGTCTCCTATAAGGGCACCTATGTTGTATGTAGGATTAGTTGAAGTAGCAGAAACAGCTATAGCAGCAAAGGAGTTGGTGATGCTTTCAGCGCTGCCTGTATACCCAACAAGACCGCCAATGTATGTAGTTTCATCACCCGCAGATACTGTTATGTTACCAACAGCGTAGTTGTTTGTAACTTCGATTGGGTGCCCATTGTTATGCCCAAGTATTCCTCCAATACCTTCAATACTCAGTAATGTTGACGTAGCGTGGATGTTTCCGTTAAAGAAGCTGTCTGCAAGGGTTAAAGTAGCATTTGCATATCCAACAAGACCTCCGACGTGATATATGCCTCCCGCATCAGAGGATACCGTAATATTACTTGCAACTGAACTTTCCGATATGTCGATTTCGCCCGCAGTTCCGACAAGACCGCCAATATTATTTGCATCATTTTCATCATCATCTGTTACGATAATATTTCCTGTGTAATGACTGTCTGTAATAGTGGTTGGTACTGGTGATTCTGCTACAAGGCCTCCTGTATACCCACGATGACTTCTTATCGAAACGGAGCTTGTAATATCACTTATAGTAAGATTACCGGAACCAGAATATCCGATAAGTGAACCCACGTTCTGATAACCCTCTATGGATCCTGTGATTGTCACATCGCGATACGTACCTCCATTTACATTTCCAAAAAGAGCCATCCCACTCTCATCCGGCCGATTGATGGTAAGACCGGAAATGGTATGCCCATTTCCGTCAAATGTTCCAGTAAATTGGGTCTCGTCGTTTAATGATCCAACTGGAATAAATCCCTTACCATCCTCGTTTGGATCGAATCCGGTACAGTCAATGTCGTTTGAAAGAAAGTAGTTTCCAGAAAGGTCATCAGACATAGCTTGGAGTTCAGCACAGGTAGTTATATTAATCGGCGTTGCTGTAGTAAATGACTCGATAGTTCCGTAAGAAGTTCCAACAGAGTTAATTGCATAAGCTCTAAAGTAATAAATAGTAGCTTGAGTTAAACCACTTACACTATCAGTGAAACTTCCAGTACTTTCATATAATCCTAGTGTTGTCGTGGCAATAACTGTAGAAAGATCGGCGGAAGTTCCATATGCAAATCCATGCTCCGTCGCATCTTCTCCTCCCGTCTCATCGATTGAACCGTTGAGAGTTGCAGATGTCAGATTTACAGAAGATGCTTCGGAGGTAGTAACAGTTGATGGTCCATTTGTAACAAACGATACAATACTTCCATAACTTGTTCCAACGCCATTCGTTACATAAGCCCGAACATAATATGTCGTACCAGACGACAATCCAGAAATTGATTCCGAGAATGATCCAGTACCAACAAAAGCACCTAATGTTGTAGTAGCAATAACAGTTGAGAGGTTAGCAGATGTGCCGTACGCAAATCCATGTTGAGTAGCGTCACTACCTCCAGTATCGTCTACTGATACACCTAGAGTAGCGCTTACTGTACCGATCGAAGATACTTGCGTTGTTCCTAAAGTTGGAGCGGCTGGTACCGACAGTATCTGTACTCTAGCATTACCAGTATCAACAACATAGAGTTTGTTGGCTCCATACGCCATGTTATTAGGATTATTAAATTGACCATTTCCAGATCCAGATGATCCAAATGTTGAAATAGGGTTACCATTCGTATCTAGTTCACTTACACCACTAGAAGCAACTGTGAAAATTCGATCTGTTCCTCGAAGCGCCAAACCATATCTGTTGCTTGATATACTACTTTGAAAGACGCCTGACGAGTTAAACTTTTGAATACGGTTATTGTTTGGATCGGCAACATAAATTGTTCCCGTTGTGTCAACAGCAATTTGCCCTCCGGCAAATAGAAATTGACCATTTCCAGATC
>CAYLOB010000004.1:13296-17782 GCA_964385205.1 uncultured Candidatus Saccharibacteria bacterium
GAACCAAATTTCATTTGAAAACTACCAAACCCACCTAATTTTTGAATTCTATTATTATTGGTATCTTGTATATACACATTACCACTAGAATCAAGTGCTACAGCTGAAGGATTTTTAAATTGGCCATCACCTGTTCCAAATCCACCAAAACTTATTATATGTTGACCATTTGTAGTAAATACTTGAACTCTATTGTTACCTTGGTCAACAACATACAAATAAGATCCAAACGTTGCTAAAGCACGCGGACTGTTAAACTGGCCGTCGGCACTACCAGCAGAGCCAAATTGTGATACATACTGCCCACTCGAATCAAATTTCTGTACTCTATTTCCAAGAAGATCTGCTACATATATATATCCTTGTGTATCGACAGTGATACCTGAAGGAGTATTAAACTGACCATTCCCAGAACCGAAAGAGCCAAATTGACTTACATAACTAATGGCTGCTTCAGCTTTCAACGGCGCAATGAAAACACAAATTGCCAGTAAGGTAAACGTTGTTGTAAAGAGTTTTTTGTATGTATTCATCATACTATAAAGTAAATTTCAGAACTTTTAATCTTTTCTTTTCAAGGCTTTTATTGCTCTCTCCCAAAACATGAACTCTCTTAGCGGTAAATTCCTCACTTTCTCCCGTGGTATTAACCATGACTGTCAAACCATTCATAAGAACATTTTGAGATACATGATCTTTGGGGGTATATAGAACTTTATCTTTCTTTTCATGAGTTACTGATTTAGAGTTTTTGAGCGCATCTGACTGTGGCTTTGTTTTTTTTACCTTTGGTTCTATTTTGTTTTTGGTTTTAGGAGTTTTTTCTTTTTCTTTTGGAAGGTTTTTTGTTGAAACATTATAAGTTTTGTCGTCTTTGGTAATCAAAGTGAAGCTGTCAGCTTTTAGGTCGGAGACCGTACCCACGAGAGTGTGAGGGTTTCTTTCTTTTACTTCAAGCTTTTTTGAAATAGGTTTCGTTACAGATGGAGTTTTAGTTTGTTCCTCTTTCTTGTGACCCTTACCTACTGCAAATGTTTGAGTTGCTAAAAGAGTTATGAGAAATGTAAGTATAAGGGAACGAGTTTTCATCTTTTAAAAAAGTTTTTGATTTATAAAGTTGTATTTATTGTAACATGGAGTTTATGAACAAAAAAAGGAGGGGCGAATGAAGTTAGATAAGTGAAAGCTGTCGCCTACGGCGACGGTTTTCACTTACATATTTACTTCTCGATTCTATATTCCACATTCTCTTTATGTTACAATTTCCTCTATGACACAAATAAATTTTGATGAACTTAAGAAAAACTTTAAAGGAGAAATAGACGAATTACCAGAAACACTCGCTCTTTATTCACACGATGCAAGTTTGTTTGAAATACGCCCACAGATTGTAATGTTCCCAAAGGATGCTAGTGATATAAAGTCGGTTATAAGGTTCGTAAATGAAAATAAGGGAACTCATCCTGAACTTTCTATAACAGCCCGTTCTGCCGGAACTGATATGTCAGGGGGAGCTATTGGATCATCGATCATTTTAGACTTTACTCGTCATATGAATGCGATAAAGGAAGTAAATGAAAATGTTGCAATTGTCGAACCTGGATGTTTTTATCGCGATCTAGAGAAAGCGACTTTGACCAAAAAAAGAATCATGCCTGCATACACTGCAAGTAAAGAAATTTGCGCAGTCGGTGGAATGGTTGCAAACAACTCTGGCGGAGAGAAAACAATAAAATATGGAAAGGTAGAAAATTATGTTGAACGTCTTAAAGTTATTTTTCCTGACGAAAATGAATATGAGGTTAAAAAACTCACTAAATCCGAGCTTGATGCAAAAATAGCACAAAATGATTCTGAAGGTGAAATATACAAAAAACTCCACCAACTAATAACTTTAAACTCACAACAAATAACGGAGGCGAAACCGGATGTATCGAAGAATTCTGCTGGATACTATATATGGAACGTCTGGGACGAAAAGTCACAAACTTTTGATCTTTGTAGACTGATTGTTGGAAGCCAAGGAACACTAGGGATTGTAACTGAAATAACATTTAAACTTGTTCCTGTTGAACCATATTCGAATGTACTAGCGGTTTTCATGCCAGACATTACAAATCTTTCTAAAATAGTAAACGAAGTTCTCCCCTACACTCCTGACAGTTTAGAGAGTTATGATGACTACTCAATGAAGCTGGCGGTCAAATTCTTTTTTGATTTCTTTAAGCAATTAGGATTTGTAGGAGCGATTAAGCTTGGACTAAAATTTATTCCTGAAGTGTTTATGATGGCGACAGGAGGAGTTCCAAAACTAATTTTGCTTATTGAATTCTCTGGAAAAACAGAGAAAGAAGTCGCAGACAAACTTCACGAAGTACAAGAAAAAATCCGTCACTTTGGTTACAAAATGCGAATTGCCTCAGATTCAAAGGAAGCAGAAAAATACTGGAGAATAAGGCGCGAGAGTTTCAATATGCTTCGTAAACACGTTCACAGTAAACGGACCGCACCTTTCATAGATGACGTTGTGGTAAAACCAGAATTTTTACCAGAATTTTTACCTCGTCTCCAAAAACTAATTGACGAATACAAACTTGTTTACACAATCGCAGGGCACGCTGGAAATGGAAATTTCCACATTATCCCCCTTATGGACCTGAAAAACAGTTTTTCTGCTGATACAATTTTAAATCTTTCAAAAAAGGTTTACGATCTTGTACACGAATTTCACGGTTCAATAACGGCCGAGCACAATGACGGTATTATCCGTACACCTTATTTGACTCAAATGTATGGAGAACCAATCGTAGCGCTTTTTAAGCAAACAAAAGAAATCTTCGATCCTCACTATATTCTAAATCCAGGGAAAAAAGTGGGTGGAACTTTTGAAGATATTCGAAACTACATAAAGAAAGACAACTAATTCGGGACAAAAAAATCCTACTTTGGTATAGCAGGATGGTTAAAAAAACGGAAAAGGGTCGTCTTTAGGAAAGCCTTCTGGTCTTTTAGGAGAACCATTTAACCCCACACTCGACGTTCCACTGACACATAGATTGTAAGCATCAATTTTACGAGCTGGCTTTCCATCGATCCGTCTGTACACATCAAATATGAGTTGCGGTCTAACCTCAAGAAGCATCCTAACAAGCTCAGTATTAACCAACCACATATTTCTGTATTCTCCATCTGAACACCGAACACCTTGCTTTGCATATTCGTCCGCAGATTGCCCATAATGTCTTGCAATCGCCATATTAGCTCGATCACCTGGGTAGACAAAAAGTTCCACCTCCCCTTCTTCAACAATTAGAGTTTTCATAAATTACGATTTTTCTACCTCCAGAATACTCAGGCTCGCAGTTTAGTCAACATCACAAGTAAGTTTATTTATAAAATTGATGACACGTGTATTGTCAGCTATATCTAGTTTATATTTCAGTCCAAAAATATTTAGAGCTTCTTTTGTAAGTTCATCGAGCACGCCGGTTATAGGCATATTAATTATTAGATTTTTGTTTAACACTCTTTGAAGTTTTTTAACTTCTTCTATATTCCCATCAGGATTTATGATGTTACAAGAACGAGTTGAATCTCCAAGCACTTGAGGGGTTGTTGGTATAGATATCGAAGTGCCAGAATAAAAATTATTTGAAACATTATTCCCTCCAGATCGATACGAACCCTCTATTTTAGTTCTTTTCTCTTTAAAAACTGGATCGGGTTCTTGTATTTCTTCCTCTTTTTTTAATACCTGAATAGTTCTTGTTTGTAAGGCAGTGTTACCACTTGAATCAGTAATGCTATACGAAACAGTATATGTTCCAATTGTTTTTAGAATTGGAAGCCCTGAAATTTCTATTGAGGAAGTTAAGTCGCCATCAACAATATCTGTTGCCGTTGCACCAGAGTCAACATACGTTTCCCCTTCGTGAATTGAAACTGTACTTTCGCCAAGTAGAGTAAGAATTGGTGAAGTCGTATCTACAATCCTAACAGTTCGAGTCACGGGTGTTGCTCTTACCTCATTTTCCCCACTAAAGACAGATACATTGTACGTAATTGTACGTGTACCTACAGAAGCGGTACTTAATGTTTGAGGAGACACGCTAATTCTGTTTGAAATATCATTTCCCTCTCCATCAATCGCCGTTGCACCTCTATCCACGTATATTTGTCCCGCCTCAATAGTCACAACCTCATCTCCAAGTAAATTAATTATTGGTGGCAAAACCTCAAGTACATTTACAGTTCTAGTTTTAATTTCTGCTTGATTATCACTTGAATCAACAGCTTCATAAGTAAGGGTATAAGTACCAACCCTATTAGTATCTACAAAACCAGAAACACTTACATCTACAGTATCATCATAATTATCAGTTGCAACTGCCCCAGCATCAACAAACGCGTTCCCTTTTTTTAAATTAAATATGGATTCACCGTTTAATGTAATGTTAGGTGGAGTTGTATCGACAACCTGAACAAG
>CAYLOB010000005.1:0-5636 GCA_964385205.1 uncultured Candidatus Saccharibacteria bacterium
TAAAGAGTCAAGGATGCCCGTGCATGATATGGCGAGCACCTAGTTTGTCCTCCAGAATTAGGCCAATTTGCATTAGGTCTATAATAATATCTTCCTACTCTTCCATTTTGAGCAATGAGCGCAGCATCAATCCTTAAATTTGTGTCACTTATCATGCCAACGTTAATATTTTTTTGAGCAATGAGCGCAACAACATCTGTGCCATTATAATTAGTGTAAGATAAATCATTGTTTACAGTAATACTAGTTCTTGTTGTCGTATTGTCCGGAAATCTACCAGAAGCAATGGTAACTCGAGCTGTATTTATTGTGCCTTCAACCCATGCGTTGTCTTCCACAAAAATAAGTCCATTCGTAGGAATTGCATAATTACCTACCAATGTCTTATTTTGAATGCTCCAGGTTCCCCACCCATCTTGAGAGTTAACATCCGTACAGTTAGAAGGTGCAGGGACGAGTGAAGTAACTTTATACACATCAAAAGTATCATTTGTCTTTAAAAGAATTTGGTAACCAAGCGCCCCTGATCCAGCAAAATATTTCCCAGCAGATTGCGCACCAGATTTCATACTTGCAAGATCAGACGTTATTCCATTAAAATCTACCGTCGCTACTGGAAATTGCCTTCCTGACTCAAATACATCTGACCTATTAGGAACAGCACTATTAGGTGCCTCAGCAGATCTGAAAGTATCGGTTACTCCGCTCCCTGGAGGAGCGTCTACATGAGTATGAACACCAAATTCATTATTACCACTATGATCAGGATCATCATAAGATGACCTAGAACTTGTCACTAAATTATGTGCAAGACCATCAAATCTAATTCCTCCATTTGAATGAAGAGGTCCAAATACTTCTGTACCTTCACCAAAACGCAGATCGTTATTAGCAACAATAGAGTACTTAGCGAAAGACGGAATAGCAAACCGAGCAGTTATTGTTCTAGAGATGTTTGGATTTGATACAACTTTTCCAGTTGATTTTACGGTTACAACAGTACTCCCTATCGGTGGTGGTGTAATTGTTAATATAAAACTTCCAATAGTATCTCCATCTTTATCAGTAAACACGTGAGTATACGGACCAGCAACATTTGTCCCGTCTTTATAATCAGTCGGCGCGTGTGCTAAATGCCACCTATAATAGTTTATCCCTGTCTCTGCAATTTGAAATGCCTGCTCTCTCGCTAGAGTATACTTCGATGCTTTAAACAAAGCTCCGAACCAGACGGTCAATGAAGTGATGAGAATAAGAGAAATACCAGCAAAAACAATCGTAGTGACCAATATAGCTCCCTTATTTTTTTGTTTTTTATTTGTAATTATGATCATAAATTATCTTTCAGATTACGAATAGAAACCTGACCAACAACTGTTGTAGGGCCTGGTAATACGTTTGGATTTTTATCGACAGTGATTGTTATTTTTAAAAGACGAATCGCCGAAATGCTCACGGGTAGTGAAAGCGGGGATGTTGTTCCTGTATAATTAGCATCGTAGTAAGAAAATATTGGAGTAGAAGTTGATATAACATCATTAACAAGAGTGTACACTTGTTCGGAAGCACTATTGTATACAAGAGGTGTCCCCGCTGGCTTTATTTGTCCGCGTTGTAGTTTTTTATTACTTAAAAAATAACGAATTTTTTCTTTTAATCCATCATCATCGATATCGCTATAAAAAACAAAAGTGCTTGTTGCCGCTTGTTCGATCGGATAGCTTCCAAGACTTGATGGTGATGCACTTCGAACTTCAGCAATCATGGGTCTTAATATTTTTCTGGAGTCCTGTTCTGTATTAAATTTATTTTGACTCATTGAGCCCAAAAAAACAACATCTCTCGCAAATTTACCAGCAACTAACACAACAAGGGAGAATATCCCTGTTGCAATCAATATCTCTATCATTGTTATTCCTCTTTTTTTCATATTGATTATGGACTAAGAGTTATTATCTGTTGTTGTCCTGATGAATTTATAGTTATAGGTACGGAAACATCTTGATACCCAGTTTTTGAAGCGGTTACCGTGTAAGAACCTGCGTCAAGTCCACCGAAGTACACTTGCCCTGGTGGTGTACACGCAGATGAATATGTTAAAGCAACATCAGACACATTTGGTGAAACTGAAACATCATTTGTAGATAAAAACATCTTGTATCTTAGATATTGTTTATTTTGATGAGTCGCTTCTATATTTTGATTTGAGGTTGTATAAAAACTAGAGGATGTACCATCTGGTCCAAGAAAATCCCACGTTGTGGTAGCATTATTTGTGTTTGAACTGGCAATTTGAAATTTAACACTATTAGATCCAGACAAAATAGGTTGGTCTGTCGGTTTCCAACGAATGAAACTAGCTGAGGCGGAAGTAGTTGACCCAATATCAAAAGTTGAAGATGTAAGCACTCCGTTTGGAACATAAGAAGATCCAACTGTTGTTAATTTTACTTCCCCTACAGGATTATTCACACTAATAAAACCGTCATTTGAAAGATATTTCGTATCGTCGACAAGATCACTTTGTCCTGCACCTCCTGACCAATCAGTTTGAGCTAAAAAACCTTCATTCGTTAATAGAATTTCATCTTCATCGCCATGTGATAATGTCACCTCCACCCCACTTAAAGGCAGTCCTGTGGCAGAATCTTTAACAATCACCAACAAGTTACGAGCTGTTTTAGGTGCAACAAATAGATTAAAATTTTGAGATGCCCCTGGTAAAATATCGGTAGGCAACAACGGATCTGTACCTGCCAAATTGTATGCCACATCGATAATAGATATATCGTATGTATCCCACTCGATATCAGACATGTTTTTTATTCCAGAACCATTGGTCAAATAATCATGATCAAATTTAAACAAATCAGGATTTTGTCCGATTTTCTTAGCACCTTTAATATGAAAATCAACGCCAGCAACGACTCCACAAGAAAGATTTTTTGAACTAAGTGGTATGTCACTCGTCAAGTCAATCGAAAAACTCACTTGCGTAACTTGCTGGACTGCTATGGTGGCGTTTGGTTTTATTGGATTAGGATTACTAACACTTGATGCGTAGGTTTGATCAGTTGTATATCCTTCTTTTGAAACAATAATGTTATATCTTTCAATACCAGGAGGAATATCAATAATCTGAACCAAGCCTGAATTATTTGTTACGTCCTCAATGTGAACAGAAGATCCGGAAACGCTTTGAATGACAACATCTGCACCAATAACAGGTTGCCCGTTACCATCAAAAACACGAACAAAAAGTGCTCCGTTTGTCGATGCGGTTTCTAGACCTTTAGGCGCAATACGAGAAGTAAATATGGATGGTTGTTGATCCTTACAATTAGTACATAAAACACTTATTTCAACCAACTTACTGTCAGCAGGAGAAAGATCATTTGGACTACCTCCAATAGTACCATCAAAAGGGTCATCGTAATTTCTAATAGTGGTTGTGACTTCAAACTGCTTACCGTTCCTTGCAATATTTTGAACATGAGCAAAAACACCCGCAGGCACACCACCTGATATACCAACACTGGAATACGGTAAATTGCGTAATATCTCAAACTGTTCATTTGTAATCATAGTGGCAATCGATTTAGCCTCTAATTCTTTTGAGTAGATAATAATTTGAGTAAATGCTTTATAGCAAGAAATAGATACAAAACTAAAAATAGCGACCGAGATGAGTACCTCAACCAATGAAAATCCTTTTTTACTTTTTTTTGGAAAAATCATTTATTATTAGATAGTATTTAATACAGTATACATTGGCGTAATCATTGAAACTGCAAAAAACCCTACACCTGCCCCAATAATCACCATGAGAAACGGTTCAATAATTGTCGACATATCTTTTGTTTTTTGTTCAACCTCATTTTCATAAAACTCTGCCACTTCCTTTAACATTTGCGCCAAATTTCCAGTTTCTTCTCCAACACTAATCATTTCTGAAACAAAAGGTGGATATAATTTCTGGTTTTTTTCAAACACTTCTGAAATTGGTGCGCCCTTTTCTATTACAACCTGACTTTCCTTTAAAACCCTCTTATAGTAAACATTTTGTAAAACATCCTCAGTAATCTCTGCCGCTCGAAGAATGGGTACACCTGAAGAGACCAATGAGGAAAATGTTCTCGCAGTTCTAGCTGAGTTAGTTTCCACAATAATGTTTCCTATGACTGGTATTTTAAGAACTGCTATGTCTATAAATTCACCTCCTTTTTTACTCCTCTTAAATAAGACAAACATGAAAGCAACGATTCCAACAAGAATAACAGTGATAATATAATGTGACTTTATAAATTCACTAATACCAATAACGACTTTTGTTGAAAGTGGTAACTCTGCCTTTAATTCTGTAAATGTCGCAGCCAAACTTGGAACAACCAGCGTAAGCATTAAAACTCCAATAATAACCATTACACTTAAAATCACTGCAGGATAAATAAGTGCACCACGAACTTTTCGTTGGAGTGTGAACATTTTATCGAGCTGATTTCCTACCATAAGGAGTGACTCTGATAATGAGCCACTTTCCTCTCCAGCCTTAACCATAGCAATAAAAAGCCTGTTAAATGTTTTGGGAAACTTTTCGAGCGCATCGTGAAGAGTATTTCCTGCAGAAACAAAAACAACAATTTCTTGAAACATTTTCTGTGTTTTTTTATTTCGAGCCTGTTTTGATATTACTTCAAGTGCCCTTGAAAGCGAGAGTCCTGCCTTAAGCATTGAACCTAAATTTCTGGCAAAAATAATCTTATCGTGCATTTTCAAATTTCCACTCCCAAAAGAAATTTTCAAATTAATACCACCCTCTTTTATTGGTGTTACAGATACCAACTCAAGACCACTTTTTTTCAAATCTTTAAAAAGAGTAAACCGGTCAGAGGCCTCCTGAATCATTTCCGTTTGTCCACCTTCTTTTGTTTTACAAATAACTTTAAATTTCATTCAATTATTATTTAGTTTTACTCAGAGATTACTCTTAACACTTCTTCAATTGTAGTGGTACCCTGTACAGCCTTTATAATACCATCCTCTATCATAGTGAGCATTCCTTCTTTTCTGGCCTGCTCTTCAATCTCGTCAGAAGTCCCACCTTTCATTACAAGATTTCTAATTGTTGAAGTGACTTTTAACACCTCATGAATACCAACTCGGCCATGAAAACCATCAGGATACTCTTGTGTTGGATTTACCTTCCAAAATGGCACTTCATCCCAATCGGCTTTTTCACTTACAGCTTTTTCTTTTTTCAAAACTTTAAGTACTTTATCCATATCAATTTTTTTGGCGAGTATGGCCTGCTCGTCTTTAGTTAAAAAATATTTATCTTTTGGTTTTTGAATTCTTCTAATAAGTCTTTGTCCTACAACCACATTCAAAGTTGAAACAAGAAGAAACGGTTCAACTTTCATATCAAGTAGTCTAGGGATTGCTCCTGCAGCAGAGTTTGTATGAAGTGTTGAAAGCACCAAGTGGCCCGTAAGAGCAGCATTTATTGCAAGTGAAGCAGTTTCGTTGTCGCGGATTTCACCCACCATGATGATATCCGGGTCTTGTCGTACAAGTGACCGAAGTCCAGAAGAGAAAGTAAATCCTATTTCTGGTTTTACTTGCGTTTGGTTCACTCT
>CAYLOB010000005.1:5646-16743 GCA_964385205.1 uncultured Candidatus Saccharibacteria bacterium
CAACAGGATCTTCAATCGTAGAAATATTTACATCTGGAGTATTTACAATATCTAATACAGTATAAAGAGTGGTTGTTTTTCCACTTCCAGTTGGTCCAGTTGTCAAAATCATACCTGTAGTAAGTTTTGTTGCATCATGAAGATACTCAAGACCTTCACCAAAAAATCCAAGAGATTCGAGAGTAAATCCACTCGCCCCTTCTCGAAGGAGTCGCATAACTGTTTTCTCTCCAAAATATGTTGGAAGAATTGAAACTCGAAAAGCAACTTTTTCACCATTTGTATCAATTTTAAATCTACCATCCTGCGGAAGTCTTTTTTCGTCTAACTTTAAATTAGCTAAAACTTTTATTCTTGCTGTAATTCCGGCACCCGCCATCTTAGGTAAAATCATGGCGTCGTGTAAAATTCCATCTATTCGATACCTCACAACAACCTCTTCTTCATATGGCTCTATATGAATATCTGACGCGTCTTGTAAAATAGCGTGCTTGAGCAGTGTATCTACAATTCGAACGACAGGTAAATCCTCGGCCATTTTTTTAAGATCACCTTCTGATTGTTCTTCATCTGTATCCTGTGCATATTTAGCAAGAGAGCCTGATTCTTTTTGAATTATGTCACCAAAATCAGCCTTAAGACTTTTTTGATACTGAACAAGAACATTTTTTACTGATTCAACTGAAGTAAGTCTAGGTAGAATTCTAAATCCTGTTTTTTTCTTTATGAAATCAATAGCAGAAACATCATCAGTATCAATCATTGCAACTTCAAGCCCGTTGTCAGTTTTCTTAAAGGCTACAATATTATGTGTACGCGCAATCGGTTCAGGAATAAGAGACAAAACTTCAAATTCAATTTTCTGATTCTTTAACTCCACAAACGGGATTCCCAGAACATATGCCTGCATACGATGCATATCTTCATCTGAAATTTTACCAAGTAAAACCAATGTCTGACTTATGGTCTCATCTTTCTCTTTTGCTTGTTTTTTTGCCAATTCAAAATCAGTTTTCGAAACAAGTCCGGAGTCTAAAATAAATTCATCGAGCTTATCTTCATTGATAAACATTTACTTTATTATATAACAAAAACCACTCAATATGCGAGTGGTTTTTGTTATTGGAATTTAATTTTTATTTAAGATTGAAGAATGTTGCAAATGCGTCAAACACAGAAGCTCCCATATCTTTAATTCCAAAGAAGAACTTCTTCCAAAGACCAATTTCAACAGATGAAGGGTTAATTCTACACGCTCCATTTATTTGTTTATCAGAATCCGGCACCATATCCTCTGTATTAGGAAAAACTTGCCAACATTTTAGTTTGAAATTTGAGCTTTGAGAAACTATCTGTTTTTCTATGTGCTGACCAGCCTCTGGAGAAAACCTCTTTGTTGGAACAGAAGCCTGAGGATACGTCAGTTCACACCTAGTGTTTTCATCTCTTTTTACAATTGGGCTATCATAAAGTTGTCCAACAACATTATAACCAATATTCACTCCGCAATAATCGCCTGAGTTAACAAGACTTGGAAATGTTCTTAGTACCCCCAACTGAACTTGCCCAGAAGATGGAAGACAATAATTATTGGCAGAAGTAGGAACACATCTAGTTGGCGGTGCACTATGCAATGATGCTACACAACGTGTTTGTCTGCTCGTATTTGAATTAAGTTTACATTTCCATCTATAACCAACTTTATTAGGCGCAAGACTATCACTTACAATACTACTTGCTGAGCCACACAATCCACTTGTAGATTCATTTGGAGTAGTCATTAAGGTCTGCGCTCCACATCTTGGACGAGTGTTATCTGGGCAAGTATTTGTAGCTTCACAACCAGGCGGTGGAGGAACGTCAGTTAAACCACTCGCAGAACACGACAATATTGCACTACCTTCCAGATTACGACAACTCCACAAATACGATGTTGATATTGACCCGTTCGACTGCAAAGTCTCCCTGGATGTAGGATCTGAAGCTAATATACCTGGAGTACACAGACCTTCAGTTGGGATTTCAGAAAATGTTTCTCCATTTGATTCACCACAACTAACAGATGACATAGTTGATCTAGGAACTTCACAAGTTGAGTTTCCACCTAATGCGCCACATGACCACATATATTTTGTTTCATCTGGACTAAGTGTTACCGAAGTAGGATTTCCTGTGCTACAAAGTTCAAGTGAAGGGGTAACATAGGTTGGTCTATTTACAGCATCGCCACAAACTCCAAGCTCATCTCCACCACAAACTAGAGGGTATGATACAGCAAATGGTGAGCTCATAGTTGAACCGTTAGTGTTGCTAGCTTCTACTTTGTAATTGTATGAAGTACCAGGTTGTACATCTTCATCAGTAAAAGAACCCTCCCATGCAGTTGCGTTTTGATTCAACACGGCAGTAACAGGTGAGCCAACTTGAATGTATGGTGACAAAAGACCAGCTGACCTATAAACAGTAAATGTGTCTACAGGTACTGGTCCTGTTGATTTAAATGTTAAATCAATATGTCCAGTATTACAGTTTGCTGCACCACTTAGTATCACTGGCGTTCCAGGGGCATCTGCTGTCACTGTTGTAGAACAAGATACAACTTCAGATTCATGACCATCGTCATCAGTAACTTTTAAGGTAACAGTTTTTTCACCAGTACTTTGGTATGTTTCAGTTAGTGTGTTGGTTTCAGTAGCAGGATCACTATTCCATGAGTAAAAATAAGGAGCTGCTCCTCCAGTCACCACTGTTCCTGTAAATACGACAGGCGCATCAACTGATGCTGTAGAAGGTACGGAACAGGTAGCTACAGGATTTGTTGAAATTGGCACAGTGTAAGAATTACAAACTGGGCTTGTTACTACTTGTCGTGTAGCAATATCTGTTACTCGTATCTGTGCAGATATATCACCTACTGTATTAAACACCTTATTTACAATAGCTGTTGTTCCAGAAACATCCCCTAACCATGAGTATGTATAATAACCACTTCCCCCAGCAACAGTCGCAGTAAATGGCATAGAAGACCCAACTGCTCGAGGAGGAGCAGAACACGTTGCGGTTACATCGGGTACAACTTTTATTTTACAGTCCTCACTTAACGCACTTGTTCCGACAAAATCAGTTGCCTGCACCTTAAATATTTTTTCACCGAGACTTGAAAAACTTGCTGAGGGGTTTTGTGTAGTGTAAGTGGTGTTACCATTCAGTTTCCATGTATATATGTATGATGGAAGTGATGAATTCAAATGGGTTCCACCTGTAGCAAAAGACTGAAACGAAACTGGTGTACCCATATTTGCAAACTGAGGGACTTGGCAAGAAACATTAAGTCCAGGGGGCGGAGTTGATGATACTTCAGTGACACAATTTTGACTTGTAACAGTTTGAGCAGGAACACTTGAATCTGTAACCCTCAATTTAGTTATTTTTGAACCAGGGGTTGTGAATATTCTAGTTAAACTCGAATAGAAACCTATATCTTGATTACCATCACTCCAAACATACTCATACGGCTCTATTCCTCCGCCAACTATTGAACTATATGGAATACTTGTGTTAATTTGTGCAGAAGGATTTACATCACATGAGACAGTAAGAGGAAGAATATTAACAGGTTCATTTACTACGTTTACAGAACATGAGGTAGACGATGAACGGCCGTTATCATCTGTCACTGTAAGTTGAACATTTTTTTGTCCAGAATCTTGATACGTTAAAGTTTTAGTACTATTTTCCGTAGCTGGAGCATTATTCCATGAGTAAAAATATGGAGCTTCTCCTCCTGCTACAGCACCAGTGAATACAACAGACTGATCCACAGATACTGTCGAAGGAGATGCGGAACATGTAGCAACAGGATCCGTAGGTGTTGCTGTAATATTGGAAGTACACGTCGCTACAAGCGAAGATACATTAGTTGTCGTATCAGTCACAACCAAGTTAGCGGTTTTCAAACCAATTGAATTAAATGTTTGAGTAGAACTACTTGCAGTACTTGAAAAGGCATTTGTCCACGCATATGAATAATTACCACTTCCACCTGTGACAGTAGATGTGAATCGTATAGGTGAACCAATCACTCCATCTGGATGCGAAACAGAACAAGAGGCAACTGGACGCTGAAAAATTTCAACTTCACATTGACCTACAGGACTAATTAAAGTTTGATTTCGGGCATCAGTAACTTGAAATCTCACAGACTTTCTACCTGCTGTTGTAAATGTTTTTGTAGGATTTTGTTCAGCACTTGAAAATGAGTCCGTACCCGACCATACATATGTATATGGCCCTGTTCCTCCTACAACTGTAGACGTAAATGTAACAGGGGTACCAATCGTCCCTACTGCTAAAGAAGAACATGTTGCAGATGTTATTGCAGGCGGATTCGACACAACAATTCGATGTGTTGACCAGGTAGAGTCACCTCCTGGCCGGTCAGTTGCCTTAATTTTAATATCATAAGTTCCTGCAGTATTCCATGTATATGACGCTGTCTGAGAGGTATTTTCTGCAACATACCCACTTCCCGGTATTGTTTGTTGAGGAATTGATCCATTTCCGCTCCATACAATTCCATACTTAACATCATCATGATCAACGTCGGTTGATTTAAATGATGCTGTATACGATTGACCAACCATCGCTACACCGGTACCGGTAATTATAGGTGTAGTAGGAGGAGTATTTGGAGGGACAGCATTAAAAGTAAAACTTATCGTTTTTTCTGGAATACTTAGTACATAAGCACTAGTTGCCAAGTCCCTTACCAAATCACGTCCACCAGATTGATTCAATACACCACCAAGACCAGTAGATCCTGAGGGTTCAGTATAAGATTGAGTGGTTGCACTACTCTTAAACCCTCCTTGTCTAAGAGGGATATTATTACCAGAACATACATTAAGACTAGAGTCGGCCAGACTAGATTGAATTATTTTATAACGGTAATAAAATTTACCAGTAGTAGGTTTAAATTTAAAACTAGCTGTAATTGGACCGACCGAAGATACGGTACAAGTCATTGAGTTTGTATTATCGAGAGCAGTACAATTACTTAAGTTTTGTAATCCCATTATTTCTTTTACCGGGGGCGAAACAACTAAAGGTACATAAGTTGAGAGTGTAACGTGTATATCAGCATCAATATTATTATAAAATGACCTGGTTACATAATCCTTTTCTGCACAACTAAGTAACGGTGGTGCAGCATCATTGCGCCATTCTCCAAAAGGCGAGTCTCCTGAATAACCTGTTCCAAACCAAGATATATGTTCAGGTACATGTGGAACAAATTGTAATTTTATTTGAGTTCCTACTGGTATATTTTCTCCACTATTTATAACATCTCCATTTACCTTTGTTACAGCAGCCTCATATGTAACTGTTACTTGCGGCGATTCAAGAGCTGGCGACCAATACCAATCGTCATTCATATTAAAATTCTGAGTTCCAGAAAAATTCCAAAAATAAACTAAGTTTGGTAAACCTGACGAATTCCACTGAGTCGTCCCAGAAGCACTAGTTTTTTGCGGGAAAACAATTACTGTACCTAAAATAAACAAAGTAACAAGAACAGCTCGCGTACTTTTTCTTCTAAGAAAGAAAAAGAGCAGAAAAATAAGTATTAACCCTAGCAAAACTTCTCCAATTATTTTAAACCAAGATACAGGGTAACAAGAACTTGGATCAATACTTTTACAGTCATATTTCATGTCCACACTATCTACAAGTTCTCCCCCTTTAAACAATCTAGCCTCAAGAGTGAAATTGTCGTAGTTTCCCTTTGGAACAAAGGCATCTTTAACACCCATCATAGACCCCGTGACGTCACCCTTATACTCATAGGAATGAATTGTTTTACTACCATTTGTTAAAGTAAGAGTAAGTTTTCCGTCTGGAACTACAGGATCGGTTCCCATTCCATGAACACATGAAAAAAGAGTGTTCTCAACTCCTTTTTGTATTGGAAAACTTGTGACAGAAGGAAAGTTAATACGAGTTCTATTTACCCCATCTCTAACAAAACGAATACCTAAAACGGACTTAAAATCTTTATATTTTACTTCTGCAACTATGTAGTAAACAGGATTCTTAGTGTCAGATACAACAAAATCAACCCTCTCTTTGCCATCCGCTTTCACAAAAACACTCTGTTCCCTTTTTTCAATCAAGTTTTTTTCATCACGAGCGTCCCAAGCGTACACCTTCCAAACTACAGGCACAATTTCATCCTGACCTGTTGTATTCTCAATTAGAGCTGAAACATTTACACTATCATCTTTTGATACCCTAGGAGGAAAAGCTGCAAAACGATAAACATTACTGTTGATTAAAACTGAACTTTTATTAAACTGTACATTACTTTTTTTTCCTTCAATATTAAATGGAGCACTGTTTCCAACCACATCATCTGTAAAACTTAAACCGAGAAGATTGAATTTGTTTGCAGATACAAAAAAAGCTGTGGCTTTATACTCACCAGAAAGTGCGTAAGATGGTATTTTCCAATCAAATGAAATAGGTACAGAACCGTTGGCTTTTATAGATAGATCTTTTATAACAGTAAATTCATCTACAACATCAGAACCATTTACATTTTTTTCAACACCTCCATTTGTTTTAAATATTTTTATAATTAAAGAACCTTGAACAATAGGGTAATTATTGTTGTTATGAATATTACCTGTAAAAGTTATTGGTATTCCAGCTACCGCGGAGCTTACAGACGCACTCAAATCAGCCTGCACACTTCCAAAAGAATAATAGTCAAAACAACTTGTTATACCTTCACCGATTTTAGGATCAGTACTTGGCACCCTTACCGATGTAGGAGCCCCATTATTGGTTTCCTTTATTCCACTCAAAGAAGATTTTGCCGTTGGATTCAAGATTTCTTCTTTTTCTGCAGGAGTTAAGTACTTTATATCTTCAGCCGTAAGGCCCATTTCCTCAAATGTTCGGGCATTAACTACACTATGTATGGAAAAAATCGTGAGCAAGACAACAAAAAGGTTGAGTATTTTTTTATACATAGGATATATTAAAATTTAATGTTAAATATTTTTTAAGTAAGTAATATGAATCAAAATTATTATACCATTTTTTTTAATACTTAAAGTTTTTTAAGTGGATAAATATAAAATAATAAACTTGACGAATGGTGTAAATATGATACGATAAAAAAGTAATGGTCGGCCTCGAAAGGGCGGATCTTAATTTTTTACCCGCACACTAGCCTTTTTATTTGATTACATCTAGTAATAAAAAAGCTCGATGTTACAAATTATAAAGAAAGTTAATGTGCGGTGAACCCACAATTTAATAAATTCACATACAAATACTATGTTTGATATAAAAGTAATACACACAGTTCTCGCTCAACTTGAAGAAGAACGAGGAATTCCAAAAGTAAAAACTCTAGAAGCAATAGAGCTTGCTTTAGCAACTGCCTATAAAAAGGAATTTGGAAAGAGAGGGCAGATTATTCGAGCCTCTTTTGACTTAAATACTGGTAAAACAGACTTTTTTCAAGTAAAAGTTGTTGTTGATAAAGAAAATGTTGTACTTGAGGATGAGGAAAATGTTGCGGAAGATGACGAAAGAGCTAAATTTAACCCTGAACACCACATACTCATAGACGACGCCCGAAAAATCAGAAAAGACGTTAAAATAGATGATGAAATGGTATTTCCACTTGAAACTAAAGACGATTTCGGCAGAATTGCAGCCCAAACAGCAAAACAAGTTATTATCCAAAAAATCAGAGAGGCTGAAAAAGTGTCTGTTTTTGGTGATTTTGGTGAAAAAGAAGGGACAATTGTTACAGGAACAGTGCAAAGAATGGAGCGAGGTAACGTATTTTTCGATATGGGACGAGCTTCAGGAATCCTTCCTTATGAAGAGCAAATTCCTGGTGAGCGTTACAAACAAGGAGAAAAAGTCAGAATGTACCTAACAAAAGTAGAAGAAACTCCTCGTGGAGTGTTTTTGAGACTTTCTCGTGCACATCCAAAGTTCCTAGAGAAACTTTTTGAAAACGAGGTTCCAGAAATCCTTGAAGGTACGCTTGAAATTCGAGCAATCGCTCGAGAAGCCGGTAGTCGTTCAAAAATAGCTGTATTTTCTTCATCTATTGACCCTATTGGAGCAATGGTTGGACAAAGAGGAGTGCGAGTTTCGACAGTTATGAGTGAACTCGGAGGTGAAAAAATTGATATAATTGAATGGTCTGAAGATGCTAGTACATTTGTTTCTGACGCCCTTTCTCCTGCAAAAACTGAGCGTATAACAATAGACGCAGAAAACAACACAGCTACAGTTGAAGTTTTAGAGGACAAACTATCACTTGCAATCGGAAAAAATGGTCAAAACGTTAGATTAGCTGCGAAACTTACAGGATATAGAATCGATATAAAGGCCGTAAAACACAATGCTCCAGATACAAAAGTTGAAGAATCAGAAGAGACACTTCCCGAAAACAAAGAAGAGTAATATACTGATTCTCGAAATTAACTCAATAATAAAATTTCAAAATATATACAATGGCTAATATAGACCAAAAACCATCAAAGTTTATGTACAATCTGTTACACGTGCTTCCTGCATTTGTAGACGAGTCAAAGGCGCTTATTAACGGTTTAGTTGAAATAAACACAAACTCAATTAATAAATATGAGTTTATTACTGAATCTGGGCAATTAAAATTAGATCGAGTTGGTTATTCTTCTCTTGCTTACCCTGTTGCATACGGACTTGTACCTCAAACATGGGATCAGGACAACGATTTACTTGATTTTGTTATTGCAAACGTAACCGAACCATTGGTTCCAGGGTCTCTTTTAGAGGCAAGAGTGATTGGTGTTATTAAGTTTGAAGACGGTGGAGAAAGAGATGATAAAATAATAACCGTTTTGTCTGATGATAAAAGGATGGATCATATTAACTCATTTGAAGAACTCGGAGAACACTGGAAAAAAGAAACTGAGCATTATTTTGAACACTACAAAGATCTAAAAAAACCAGGAACATGTAAAGTATTAGGTTTCTTTGGAAAAGAAGAGGCAATTAAAATAATCAAGGAATGTGAGGAGAGATATAAGTTGGAGTATGCTTCAAAACTTAACTAAACAAAAAAAACAGTACCGAACATAGGTACTGTTTTTTTATATCCACAGAAATAACTTTTGAAATTGATAAAGGGTGTATAATTATAAAGTCGTTCAAAATTAGCAAACTAACATTAACTAATAAATATGAAAAAAATATTAATAACTTCTGCGCTCATGCTCTCACTTACGTTGATTGCACACGCAGAATCAGGAAGTGGAAGAACTGGTGAAGATATGGACAATCGACCACCAAGAGAAGATCGTCCAATGAAACAAGGTGACATGCCAATGCGACCAATGCAACAACTTCGTCAAGAAAGAAATGGTGAGATAAAAGATACTCGAGTAGAATTCAAAGACGACCGTCGGGAAATGCGAAGTGAAACTAAAATGGAAATTAAAGGCAACAGAGTTGAAACAAGAGAGGAAGTAAGGGATCTTCGAAAAAATGGTGAGAAAGGAGATGTCAAACCAATAATGGAGAAAATGAGAATGGAAAACAAAACCCTTCGAGAAGATATGCGGACAAAAATGGAAGCTAGGAAGACAGAATTTAAAACGACTATTAAAAATCAAATAGCTCAGTTCAAGGAAGGTAAGAAAGTTGTCCTTGATCAAAAAAAGAAAGAAAATATTACAGGACATCTTAAAGAAGCCTCTGGAAAACTTAAAACTGCTATAGCAAACATTGAAGCATTTCAAACTCGTCTTTCTGAAGTAATTGCAAAACGAAGTGCTGCTGGAGAAGATGTAACAGGGGCACAAGATGCGTTAAAAAATGCGACTTCTGCAACCGAAGAGGCAAAGGTAAAAATAAGTGCTGTGGAGGAAGCGATAACAACGGCGCTTAGTGACGCAACAGGAGTTTCAAAAGAAGCAGTTAAAAGCGCAATAAACACTGCAGTAGAATCAATCAAAACTGCAAGAGAAGCGACTAGGGCAGTGATTGAAAGTTTACCTAAAAGAGAGAAGGAGGTTGAAACGGAGATAGAAACTAGTTCAGACTCTGAAACAGAAACAACAAACTAATTATTAAATTAATAATAAAAAAATGGATAATGTAACAGAGCCAACACAAAACCCTAATCCTACCAGC
Source organism: uncultured Candidatus Saccharibacteria bacterium (assembly GCA_964385205.1). Lineage (GTDB taxonomy): Bacteria > Patescibacteriota > Minisyncoccia > Phycocordibacterales > CAIRYW01 > JAUPVJ01. The sequence goes on from CAYLOB010000005.1 coordinate 15,853, forward strand.
ACACCTTCAAGCCAAGGAGGTTTAGGGGGTAAAATTGCTATCGTTATAATAGTTATTGTGATTTTGATTGGAGCATATTATTTCTTCATGACAAAAAGAAGTACTAGCTTAATAAAAACAGAAACACAAAACACAACTACACAAACTGAAACTACAGAGAGTCTAAATCAAGAACTAGACAGTGCTGCTTCTGCAAATATTGACGCAGAACTTCAAAATATTGACCTAGATTTTAACTAAGCAAAAGCTAAAACCACCCCCGAAATCCGGGGGTGGTTTTTTGTTTAATATAGTGTAATATGGCCTTTACTTTAATAATATAAGAAAGCTATAAATCATGTTTACAATCAAGGATCAAACAAAAAAAGAAAATTCTTCAGTCGAAATACATCTTATAATTCCAACAGAAGAAATTGCAAAGCACCGAAAAAATGCCTTAAAACACATCGGTGAACATGCAGAGGTTGCTGGATTTAGAAAGGGACATGTACCAGAAAATATACTCATTCAAAAAGTTGGTGAGCCAGCAATCCTTGAAGAATCTGCCGAACTGGCAATTGAAGCAAATTACGGAGACATTTTAATTGACGCAAAAATTCGTCCTGTTTCACATCCAAAAATTATTATTACAAAAATCGAAAAAGATAGTCCCTTAGAGTTTACACTCAACATTGACGTGTATCCAGAATTCGCGCTTCCAGACTATAAGTCAATTGCAAAAAAAATAGTAAGTAAAAAGGAAAAATCTGAAGTTACAGAAAAAGATACTGAAGATGTAATAAATGAGATAAAAAAACATCACAAAAAAACAGACTCTCAAGATGCAGTTGAAATCACAGATGACTTTGTGAAAACCCTCGGCGATTTTAAAAACGTTGAGGATTTCAAAAT
>CAYLOB010000006.1:0-16017 GCA_964385205.1 uncultured Candidatus Saccharibacteria bacterium
ACACTCGGAGAGATTCCATTCAAAACAGTATACCTTCACGGTACTGTAAGAGATGGAAAGGGAAAGAAAATGAGTAAGTCACTTGGAAACGGAATTGACCCGCTCGACGTAGCAAAAGAATTCGGAAGTGATGCAGGACGAATGGCTCTTGTGTACGGAACAGCCCCTGGAACTGATAGCAAAATCTCGAACGACAAAATTAAAGGGTACAAACACTTTGCAAACAAGCTTTGGAATATTACTCGATTCGTACTTGAAAACACAAAAGACACGGAGCTTGATCCAAATTTTAGTGCATATTCCCCTACTGACTTGAAACTACGTGAAGAGCGTCACAATCTTCTTGTACAAATTACAAAGGAGATGGACGAGTTTCTCTTTCACATTGCATCAGAAAAAATCTATGGATACATATGGCATGAATTTGCAGATAAAATTCTAGAAGAAAGTAAAAAAATCTTTGCAGAAGGGTCAGAAGAAGAAAAAACTTCTCGTAAACAGCTTCTCCTTCATACACTCGATAAGATACTACGAGTTCTTCATCCATTTATGCCATTTGTTACAGAAGAAATATGGCAAACTCTTGGTAAAGATAAACTTCTTATGGTTGAAAAGTGGCCTATATAAATTTTAATTTCTGATTTGAGACTTATTACATTATAATTACATCGTGATTTCTTACGATATAATTATTTATTCACTTTTAGGTGGAATTATTCCTGTTGTTTTTTGGTTGGAGTTCTGGCTTCGTGAGGATACGCACCAAGAACCAAGACATATTATTTTAGGAGCATTTCTTCTAGGTATGTCGTCGATCATCATTGCAATCCCACTAGAACATATTACAAATTTATTTTTTCCTAACTATTCTACAATTACCCTTTTTCTTTGGGCATCGATAGAAGAAATGGTTAAATTTGGTGCAGCATATTTCATAGCAATTCGAACACGATTCAATGACGAACCGATTGATTCAACCATTTACCTTATTACAGCTGCGCTTGGATTTGCAGCGCTCGAAAATATTCTTTTCTTATTTGGCCCGCTTGTAGATGGCAATATTGCAAAAGGTATAGCTACAATAAACCTACGGTTTGTCGGTGCAACACTTTTACATGTCATCTCCTCTGGAATTATTGGTGTTTTTATTGGACTCGCCTTTTATAAAAGTAAATTTTTCAAAAAAATATTCTTAGCAATCGGTATAACAACAGCAATAGTCTTGCACACACTCTTCAACAGTTTTATAATAAGGGACAAGTACAACTTACTTGTTATTTTCTCTGTTGTTTGGATAGGACTAGTGGTTGTCATTCTTATTCTCGAGCATATTAAAAAAATAAAACAAATTCACAAATGAATCGGGTAGTAGAAAATGGTATTAAATACATTTCATTATTAGAAAAATTTAGTACAATGGTACTAAGCAAATTATAAATTTAAATAAAAATGGTTTAGCCCTAGGCAATGCCATTTTTCACTCCCTGATGAAAAACTCATTCTTCAAAAGACTTACAAGAGCAATCTCACCTGAAGATATGGTGGAAGAAAATTTTGACGAACTTGAAATAACAGAACAAAACGATAATTGGCTTGAACAACAAGCTCCAGCAGACGGAGAATTGACAGTCGACGTATACGAAACATCATCTTCTATTATCATCAAAACAATTGTTGCAGGAGTTCGAAAAGAAGATATGGATATAAATGTTTCTCGAGATATGGTGAGTATTAAAGGTAAGCGAGAAAGTGAAATAATAGATGATAAAGATTATTTCCACCGAGAACTTTTCTGGGGGTCATTTTCAAGAACAATTCTACTTCCGCAAGAAATAGACATCGACAAAGCTGAAGCAATAGAAAACCAAGGAATGTTAACACTTAAGCTCCCTAAGGTAGACAAGACAAGACAATCTCGAATTCGAGTTAAATCAATCTAAATAAGTTAATGAGTAGTTTATCCCCGTACATAGATATCGTAAGCGATACTTTATTAAAACTTCTTCCTTCTGAAAAAACTATTTTTTTAGGCAACAACCTACCGCCAGAATTTGCATATTTATTTGGTTCTGGAATATTTTTAATTTACCTACTTTTTACTCTGTCGAGGCCTAAATATTTTTTCTTTGTTCGACACGGAGAAACAATATTAAACGCAAAACATATAAGACAAGGTGAAGATGGTGGATTAAGCCCAAAAGGAATCAATCAAGCTGAAGAAACAGGAAAAAATTTGGTCGGCTTTAAAATAAAAACTATACTATCGAGCCCTTTTGAACGAACCAAAGAGACAGCACTTATTTTAAATAAATATATAAAGGTGCCGATTAAATACAATAAACTCTTTGCTGAAAGAAGAAATCCATCTGAAATAATTGGAAAAGAATATACAGATCCAATAACAAAAGAAATTATCGATCATATTGACCTAGGGTTCCATGAAGATAACTATAGATATTCAGACGAAGAAAACTTCAGCGATTTAAAGAGTCGTGCAAACAAATGTTTAAGTTTCCTTTCTAAACAAAGCAAAAATAGAATATGTGTTGTTACTCATGGAATATTTCTTAAAATGCTAGTTTCCTACATGTTATATCGTGAAAAATTAAACGCCAACGATTACATAAAAATTAGTTTCTTTTACCAAGCAGATAACTCCGGGATAACAATTGCTAAATATTATCCACTGAGGCGATTCAACAACACTCACGGCTTCGAAATATTATTTTACAATCTCACTACAAAACATGATTTAGATGAGGTGAAAAAAAGTTTGTAGATTATTTATAAAAAAATAAAAAACCACACCTTATTCAAGTGTGATGTAGAAGAGAGTTGGTTCTCGATGAGATTTGACGTCTGAGTAGTCGTGAGCCTCGCAGATGTCATTCCAGAAACCACGTCTCCAGTTTTCCACCTTTGCCCATCCGTGAGATGTTACAATACTAGACAACACCTCATGCTGAGTCAGAACAAAGATTGTCCGTCTTGGTTTGCGAACAATATTGAGAAGATCGTGGAAAATTTCTCCAGAACCACCTTGACCTTTGTAACCTTTGTCGACCCAAATTGGACCGATTTCATAATGATTACTGCGCTTCTTGCTTTTCCACACAGCCCCAAATCCATAAATTCCACTTTCATCACACAAGAAGACGCAGTGACCAATTTTGATCAATCCTTTTACGCTCGTGAGATTAATAAGGGTTTGTGGCAACCTAGAATCTGTATGCATTTTACGCAACATAGCCATCAGCATTCGCTGGGAAGGAACGAGTTTAGTCATAATCAAAATACTACACATTTTTTAAGATATGTAAAGAAAAGTTGGTACAGAAAATACCCGCCAAAGCGGGTATTTTCTTTTTGTGCCTGGGGCCAGACTCGAACTGGCGACCCCATCCTCTTCAGGGACATGCTCTACCAACTGAGCTACCCAGGCATTTGTCTATCTAAAATATCTTAAAAACTAATTTCATGCAATCTGGCGACCCGTCCCAAATATTTTTCTGGTGAAAAATTCCGTGACCTCACCTCGCGCCGTCGCGCTCCGGTCTTGCAGTCGGGTCACAGGTATTTTCTTACTAGAAAATCCTTTGACCACACCTCGTCCCGTCGGACTCCGGTTTTGCAGTTGGGTCCCAACCCAACTTCACCCGATCCCGACCTCACTCTTCAGGGACATGCTCTACCAACTTCGCCTTCTTACAGAAGCAGTGCCGCAAGAGCACTTCTTATTTTCTAACTCGCATGCTCGTAAGAAAATAAAGTCGTACACCTTTTGGATATATTTCTTCGTCATACTTAAAATCTATCTCAAAAGGTCTTGCGCTCGGGTCCCTTACCCGAACTCACCTCGGCATTACCTTAATTTGATTTAAAAAAGTCTTTTATGTTAAATGAGCTTTGAACATTTTGAAGCTTAGTTTCCGTTTGCTTTACAGAATCATAAACTTTCATAAGTTGTTCCATATATGGTTTAACGTAATAGAATGCTCCTGCAGCAATTCCGAACACAATAATCCAATACAATAATTTAACAAAAAAACCTACTCTTGCTGTCCTACGCAACGAATGAAGAATCTTGTTGTTTTCTTCAACAAGCTCTTTTGTTTCTTCAACTAAAGATCTAATATCCTCATCCATACAGGGGCTATTGTAACATAATATTTAAAATTTTAAAGCGCTGACCACCTAGTGAAAATACCTGATGGAAGGAGCCTTTTTTGGACTTCATTTTCTTCCAAACACAGCTCTCCGTGCTCCAAAACACCCCCAAAACGAGCCTTCAAGTCTGAAATGGTGTTCAGATACCCAACAGAAGAATATCCCGCAGAATAGCCGTTTATGAGGAAGAAAAGAGGGGTGTCAGAAAGAAGTTGTTTACAATCTTCGATAAGTGGAAGTAGATGCTCTTCTATCTTCCACATTTCACCATTTGGACCATGGCCAAAAGAAGGCGGATCAAGCAGAATACCATCATATTTTTTTCCCCTTTTTATCTCTTTTCTAACAAATTCAACAGCGTCATCTAGAATCCATCTAATTTGAGCGTCCCCAAGTTTTGAAAGTTCTTGGTTTTCCTTACCCCAAGCAATAGAAGTTTTTGAGGCGTCTACATGAGTCACAAGTGCTCCAGCCTTAGCACAAGCAAGCGTCGCTCCTCCTGTATACCCAAAAAGATTGAGTACTTTGATCTCGGAATTCGTGATTCTAGATTCATGATTCAAGATTCTATCTGCCATCCACTTCCAATTTGAAAGTTGCTCAGGAAAAAGTCCAGTGTGTTTAAAAGCGGTTGGAGAAATTTTTAAAGTTAAACCGCCAAACTCGATGTTCCACGACTTTGGAACATTTTCTTTATATTGCCATTTCGCGTTTTTTGAACTTCGTTCAAAAAACGCATCAGCTTTCTCCTTCCACTCCTTTTCAGACAGAGTTTTTGTCCAAATAGCTTGAGGATCAGGACGCATTAAAACAAATTGTCCGAATCGTTCGAGTTTCTCTCCGTTCCCTGAATCTAGGAGTTCATAACCTTCTTGTTTAGTTGTTGTTTGGATTGTTGGATTCATTTTATTTAGAATAACTTTTTTTAACTAATTCGATAAGTTCCGGGAATAAAAATTTATTTGCAACAACCAACCCATGATCCCCCGGCTTATAGTCAGTACCTTCAAAATTAGAAACCATACAACCAGCTTCTTTAGCAATGAGAGAAGTCGGTACATAATCCCAAGCACTTTTACTTGGACCAATATACCAATCTCTCTTACCTGTTGATACCCATAAACCGGCCACAGCTGAACTCGCCACAGCATTTGTCCAACATGTTCCACCCGAAAGCTCCAAGATCCCTTTTTGAAAAGCTTCATATGTAGGTTTAAACATAACTGTTCCGAGACCATATGCACCTTGCCAATTTTCTTTTTGTGAGCAAACAGCTTTTTTTCCGTTTAGAAAAGCACCATTTCCTTTTTCAGCATAAATATAATCTTTTAAATATGGAAGATAAATTGCAGCATGAGTAACTTCCCCTTTATAAACAAGCGCAATATTGATACCAAATAAAGGTGTATGAGTTGCAAAATTCTTTGTTCCATCAAGCGGGTCAATATACCAAATATAATCCGAGTCAGTTTGATACCCTTCTCCTTCTTCAGATACAATGCCATGATCTGGATAATTTTTCTTTATTGCTTCGCAGATCAAATCATTCGAGGCAATATCTGCTTCTGTAACTATGTCAGCAACAGTTTGTTTCGCATACAGAGTTTCTGCATTGCCAAAAGAACCGAGAATTTTCTCGCCTGCTTGAAATAAAGTTTCTTTAATAAAATTTTTCATATTTATAAATCATAACATGACGTAAGTTGTATTGTGCTCTCGGTAGGAATCTCTCCTTACAGGAGCAGTACCCTGATTGGATATATCATTTTGCTTCACTCATGATCTGCCCTCAATCAGGCTTCGATTCCTGCACGGAAGTATTTTTATACTTCCTCTCAGCACACTTTTCTTCGCCTCTTGTGCTCTCGGTAGGAATCGAACCTACATCAAACCCTTAGGACGGGCCGATTCTATCCATTGAACTACGAGAGCCGATATGTGCAATATAGCAAAAAACTCACCATAGGGCGAGTTTTTTACTTCTATATTCCATCTTCAAGATTCTAAATTCTACCTAAAGCCCTAGCTCCTTAACAAACTCCTCTTTATCAAACCCTATAATTATCTTTCCTTCAATATCTGTAACTGGAACTCCCATTTGCTCACTTTTATCAATCATATCCTTTCGAGCAGTAAGGTCAGTTGAAACATCATGCTCTGTGTATTCTACTCCATGCTCTTTAAAAAATTCTTTCGCCATTTTGCAGTACGTACAAGAAGGTGTTGAGTATATTATGACTTTTTTCATATTATTTTCTTTAATTGCTAACGGTCTAATTTTATCAAAAAATACAATTTTTAATCATTGCCAAACAGACTTTTATATAACTTAATTAAACCTAGCGCCAAATTCGCATCATCATAACAACTTAGTTCTATGTAAACCAACTACCAATTCTTGAAAAAAGCTTTGCCCAAAAACCCTTTTCAGCCTCATTTTTTTCACCCTCTTCATTTATAACAACAATCATCTTTTCTCCTGGATTCCCAACATTGTATTTTTTTCGAAGTTCTTCCTCAACACCTTGTTCACTTTGCAAATTTTCAATGTCTGCCTCAAGACTTTCTTTTCGCTCTTCCAATTCTGCAAGTCTTGCCCTCGCTATTTTTTCTGCAACAACACTTTCTCTATATTTCATAAAAATATTTACAACTCCTTTTGTCAGAAGAAGCATTAAAACAATAAGGCCAATCAAAACTGGCTTTGAGTACATTTTTGCTTTAATTTTTTTCTTTTCTTGAAATTGCTTCACAATTAAGCTATATTATAACTTAATTGTATTAAATAATTAACCAACAAAAACATGTTTCTATTCGGAAAACGAGCTCAAAAGACATTTAAAATTATATTCACAATTCTTGCAGTACTTGTAATCATAAGTATGATCGGATTTTATTTTCCACTTACAAGATAAAGAGAAAACCAGCTTTTAGCTATTAGGTTTTAGCTTTTAGTAAAACAGGTCGCGCCGTAAGACGCAACCTGTTTGTTTTTTAAAAAAAGAAGCCTTCCTATCTGATCTGAGTAGCCAAAATTCGAAAAAATTTCTAAGTAGGTTTGAATCGGAATTTGTAGACATATTTATTATATGGCGGAAAATTACGATTTTAGAAGATGCGACGAAATTTTTTCGAATTTTGGCTACTCGCCCGTTTTCATCATTTTAAGAAATACGTCGTGAGGTATATTAACGTTTTTCTTTCCATGCTCCAACATTTTCTTTTTTCCTTTCTTTTGCTTTTCAAGCAGTTTCATCTTTCGAGTAATATCTCCTCCATATAAATACCCAGTTACATCTTTTCGAAGAGCCGAAAGAGTTCGAGATGCAATGATTCTACCATTTGCTTTAGCTTGAATTTTTGTTGTAAACATTTGTCTTGGCAGTACAGCTTCGAGCCTGTCGACAGATTTATTTCCCTCTTCTTCTACACGTCTCTGTGCAACTACTTTTGCAAACGCTTCGATAGATTCGTCTGCAACAAGTATTTCCATCTTTGTTACGTCAGCGTCTCGCATTGACTCAAATTCATACGAAAGTGAGGCGTATCCAGAAGAAACAGATTTTAGCTCATCAAAAAAGTTTCGCATAAGTTCACGTAGTGGCATCTTGATTGCTATAGAAGTTCTACCATCTTTAAATGTCTCAGCATCTACCATTTCCGCCTCATGATCATAGAGAAGTTGATACACAGCACCAACAAAATTGCTTGGACAAATTACGGTCACCGCAACCCACGGTTCACGAATTTTTACAATGTCCCCTGACTCTGGAAAAAGTGAAGGGGAATAAATAGTTTGGGTTTTACCGTTTTTAAGAGTTACTTCGTACGTAATTGTAGGAGTTGCAATAACAAGAGAAAGATTGAATTCTCTTTTAAGTCGCTCGGTTATAATTTCAAGGTGAAGAAGTCCAAGAAATCCACACCGGAATCCTCGTCCCAAAGAACCTGACGATTCTTCTTCGTGAGAAAAAGCAGAGTCAGAAAGTCGAAGTCTCGAAAGCGCTTGTTTTAAAACTTCAAAATCATCTGCGTCTTCAGGAAATACAGATGCCCATACAACAGGAAAAGGTTTTTCATAATCAGAAAGAGGAGCGAGTTGGTTTCGAAACATTGTGATCGTATCACCAACCGAAGCGATTCCTGGGCGTTTGATACCTGTAACAATATAACCGATCTCACCTTTTTTTAGTACATCGACAGTTTTCTCTTCTGGCACAAACACTCCCACATCGAGCGCATGGAATTTTTCGTTCGCTACTTTGAAAACCAGTTCATCTCCTTTTTTTATATTTCCTTCGGTTACTCGTACGAACACAATAACACCTTTGTGATTCGAATATTGAAAATCAAATACAAGTGCACGAGCAGAGTTAGTTTGAAATTCTTCTTTTGGCGCCGGAATTTTTTCGATAACTTTTTTTAGAAGTTCCTCAACTCCTTGACCGGTTTTCCCTGACGCTTCAAGTATGTCGTTTTTGTCGCAATCAAGAACTCTTGCCACCTCTTCTTTTACTTCATCAATTCGAGCAAGCGGTGAATCCACTTTACTTAAAACAGGGATGATAACAAGACCAGCCTCTCTTGCCATTCGAAGTGTCGTAAGCGTTTGAGCTTGAACACCTTGAGTCGAGTCAACAAGCAGAATCGAACCTTCAACTGCTCGAAGCGCACGTGATACTTCGTAAGAAAAGTCGATGTGTCCAGGAGTGTCAATTAAGTTTAGAATGTAATTTTCACTACCCTGCTTGTATTCCATTCGAACCGGACGCATCTTGATCGTGATTCCCTTTTCTCGTTCAAGTTCCATGTCATCGAGGACTTGATCTTTCATCTTTCGAGCTTCGATAGTATGAGTCACCTCAAGCATCCGGTCGGCTAGAGTCGACTTACCGTGGTCAATATGGGCTATGATAGTGAAGTTACGTATATTATTCATAATATCGCTTTAATATAGCTTATTTTGAGAACTTTTTTGATTGACAATACGATTTATATATGTTATTGTCGTCGGCAGTTTAAAGCTCGTTTAAATAGAGGAATTTGAATCAGCATTTTGGGCAGAAATCTCAAGCTTTTGCCCAAAATGCTGATTCAAATGTGTTCCACTCCTTGGAATCCAAATGTTTCGGCTAGTGTCCCCTGCTATTAACTTACAGGAGAGCTTGTCCGCGAGACAGTAGAAAACCTATGAAAAACAATACTGGCAATAGCCCATATCTAACATTTATGGGCCTGACAGGAACAGACAAAAAACAGATCGCGAGCGCAATGCAAATGATCTGGGCTTTGGTTAGCCTTTCCTTCGAGTGTGAGATCAACATTGTGCCGGAACTGAGAAAAAAGTTTCCGATGCTTGAATGGACTTTCAAAAGGCTGGCAAATGAAACTATGGGCGACGAAGATTATAATTTGTCGTACGCGCAAGCCTACGATGAATTTACCAAAAGCCACTTTGCCTGGGATTTTGTTGGCAGTTTTTTATTCGCCAAATTCAAAGAGGCGCAGCCAGCTGAAAGATTCAGTTTTCACTTTGTTGACTCCTGCCAAATGATCGATCAACTTGAGAGCACGGGCAAAAAATGGCTCCATTTTGCCAGAAGAACAGAGGATATTTCTGCTCAGGAAGATATGATAGCGCGGATCCTGTTCGGTTCAGTAAAATAACCCTCTCTCTCTTTCCAGACTACCCACGCTCCGGCGTCGGGTGGTTTTTTTATTAGTAAAAAAACTTTGCACATACTTTTACTAAGTATAAAAACGAAGTCGCGCTAACCTCCTAAACGAAGAGAACGATGTTTCAAGAGATTTACGAGCCCGACTGGGGCGAGTAGAAGTTAAAATTCAGTAGAAATTTTAACGACTCTTGAAACAGCGTTTTCTGAAGTGACTATTTTAATTCTGTCTGATCCATCACCAGATCCTTTGTCTTCCAAATTTTGTGCTTAAGAGTCTTACTAACCTCTAACAATTCTTTACTGCCCAGTATATGAAGGGTTAGTACACCAATCATGATTCCAAATATTCCCGCCAAAAATCCTTGGAAGAAAATACCCCACAGATGTGTAACGTCAAAAAGATTGTCGAATACATTAAGTCCAATATAACTTGCAAATCCGATCATTACCGCTCCACAGATCGAATGGAACAAAGTATGTCTAATCCCCTTCCAAACATTTTTATGATCTCGTTCAAAAACATAAATAAATAAAATTGCATTTATGATTGATCCTAGTGTAAATCCAAGTGGCAAAGCAATCACTTCACTTCCTTGAATATTCTCAATTTTAAAAATGTATTCAAAAAAATGTTTAACAGAAGGTACGTATTTAAAAATAGAAAGAAATACAAATGGTAAAACAATAAGCATAATTCCCGAGAAAACATTTATGAGAAGAGGTTTTTTTGTGCTTCCTGATGCATAATATGCTCTCACAAAAAGCATGGCGATGGATTGAGCGGCAGCGGAAATAGAAAAAATTGCAAAACACGCAGCGGTTAAACGTGTATCATCCCAAGAAAAATTTCCACTCCCAAGCACCACTCGAACAATTTGCGCACGAAGTACAACAAAGAGTGCAATGACCGGAAGTGATAAGAAAATAATATGTTTACTTGCAACAGAAATAGTTTCAACAAATTTTTTGGTCTCGCCGTTTGAAAAAAGTTTAGAAAGGAGCGGAAATGCTGCCATCGAATAACTAAGTCCGATCATAATGAGTGGTACTGATTGCAAGTTGTAGGCAAGATTAAAAATTGCAATTGATCCTGTAGGTAGCGTTGATGCGATAGCGACAACGCCGATAATCGCAACACTCCCAATCAAAAGTCCGAGCGTTCGAGGAAAAGCGACCACAAATACTTCTTTGATAGCTTTAAAGTTAATAGGTAAAACTAGATCAGGTAAAAGACCCATTTTCATAACAAATGGAATTTGAATCACCCCATGAAGAAACGCTCCAATAAGTACCCCTGCAATAATCCCTCCCATCCCAAAAAGAGGTTTGAGAAATATAATTCCAAGCAAAATAGAAAGATTGTAAATGATTGGTGACATTGCAAAAAGGACAAACCGTCGATGAACTTGTGTAATACTCGCAAAAAGATTTGAAACTCCCATCAAAATTGGAGACAAAAGAAGCATCCTTCCATAATAAATTATTTGTTCTAATGCGCTTTGAGATACACCTTTAAACAAGAATTCCGAAATAGCTGGCATAAAAAGATATGCAAGTGTGCATGTCACAATTATTGAAAAGAAAAAAAGTGAAAAAAGATTGTTTACAAACTCCTTGGCTTTTTCTTTACCTGCATTAATCTTGTCTTGAAGAAATGGAATAACTATAGAAACAGAAATAAATGAGCCTATTGCTACAAACAAAAAATCTGGAACTTTAAATGCTGCATAATAAATATCGAGCATCTCACCTGCTCCATAGTAGTGAGTCAACATTCTGTCTCGAAAAAGACCTAAAATTTGTGAAAGAAAAGTGAAGAACGCTAAAAAGTAAGCAGCATCATGAATATTTGCAATTTCTTTATTTACAAGACTAAAAATTTTTCGAACCATGTTTTAATTTTCATAATTTTATCACAAAAAACAAAAAACTCCCTTGCAGGAGCAATTTGTCTTGCCTATAAGCCGAATTCTGTTCAAGCACCCATCGTGAGATGGATAACCTTCGACAATCATTTATCTGGGATGTTTGTTACCAAACACCTCAAGCGGCACTCCCGATGCAAAGCATCGGAATTTTCAATTTAGCAATTTTCAATATTCCAAATTGGAGTATTAGTTATTGAATTATTGATTATTCCGGTGCTTCGCACCCGGCACGGCCTTGCACACAAGTAAGGATTTTGCCGTTTCACTCTCTTTGTCACCAAAGAGATTCATCTTCCTTGCGGAAGAGCCGTATTCTTTCGAATAACAGGCGTCACTGCTCGCACCTCTAGGCTCGCGCCCGATGGGTATTACCCACTACCTTCCCGATGCAAAGCATCGGAATTTTCAATTTAGCAATTTTCAATATTCCAAATTGGAGTATTGGTTATTGAATTATTGATTATTCCGGTGCTTCGCACCGGCGTGTGTTCGGACTTTCCTCCCCAAATTGCTTTGGAGCGATTGTCTGACAAGGCTGAAATTATACCCTAGATTTTAGAATGTGTAAAATCTGAGTATTTCCGAAAATATCGACAAAATTCCCTCAGGGAATTTTGTCGATATTTTCTCCTTTACCCTGAATTTGTTTTGTTGGCAACCCTTATTTAGAGAAAGTTGCATTTAAGTTTAGTACCGATTTCAAGCCCAGTTGAGACAGGGTTTATCTCGATAACATACTTACTTAGTTGCTGTGGGTAAAAAACTTCTGGATACGAATCAGGTGTTGCATTCTGTTTAAAACCAGTAACCGTACATTTTTCATCAAGCCAAATTATTGAGATAGGAAAATTCATTTCTTTCATCCAAAAACCTGTCATGCTTGGCTTTTCAAATACAAACAAAAGCCCTTTGTCTGCAGAAAGATTCGCTCTTCCACTGAGTCCTTTTACTTTTTCTTCTTCTGTAACAAGTTTTTCTAATACATAAGTTCTTTCTCCTACTGTGATAGTAGTTTTTTTAAGCGAAGTATTTGAAAAAAATATTTGAAAAATAATACAAAAGGCAAGAATTGCGCCACTCCACTTCATTAACCTTAATCCTTGTTTCTTTTTTGTATTCATGGGGTAGTGAAAAATTATATCGCTCAACTAAGCAACTCTATTTATTCTATTAATTATTAATTTACTTATCATATCTTAGTGAATCAAATTAAATATTGTACTTACATAATATCATTTTCTACTACCCCATTCATTTTAAAAATGTACTGTTTTAGAAATAATTTGTTTACCAAAAAATCGGCTACCTAATCGATCAAATTTGTCAGACCTGTCTGAAGTAAAAAATTCTTGAATTGAATTTTTTGAAAGTTTCGCCTCAATATCGTTATGTCGTTTCAAATATTCTTCAAGCTTACTTGCTACAACTTTTCCTTCAGAAATTACACAAACACTGTTTACCACTTTTTTAATCTGTGTTTCAAGTATGCCATAATGAGTACAACCAAGCACAAGAGTATCGGCGCCACTTTTGGTAGCCAAAGTCACATATTGTTTAATCAGCATTTCTGCACTCTTACTTTTATCTTCTCCTGCCTCAACTAGAGGCACCAAAAGTGGCGCAGCTATTTCAGTCACTTTAATTTTATTATCCAATTTTTTAATTTCACGTTTGAACGCACCAGAAGCAACAGTTGCCTCAGTTCCAAGAATTGCAACTTTTTTGTTTTTAGTTTTAATCACCGCCTCCTCTGCGCCAGGAATCACTACACCGAGAACCTTCTTGTCTGGATACTTTTTAGGTAAATATTCTTGCTGAATCTTCTGAAGCGCTTCACTTGAAGCAGTGTTACACGCAAGAATAATAAGTCCAGCACCGTTTTTAAAAAGAAAATCAATCCCCTCTTTGGTAAATTCATAAATAATTTCTTGCGATCGATTACCATAAGGAGCGCGAGCAGTATCTCCTAGATAAATATAGTCGTACTGCGGTAGTTTCTTAACAATCTCTTTTAAGATCGAGAGTCCACCAAAGCCCGAATCAAATATACCAATTTTTCCTTTAGAACTCATATTCTTTTCCAAGATCAAGCGTAACAAAATTAATTCCATTTTCTTTCAAGACATCTTGAGGATGTCTTTTTGTAATTGCAATACCTATTTCATTGTACATAATATCGTGAACAGGAAATACTAATCGTGGATTAACAGTTAATGCAAAATTGATTGCATCTCGAATACGAAGCCATCCACCTCCGACAGGCAGAGCAAGCACATCAACTTTTACATCGGGCACAAAAAAAGAATCTCCGGGATAATAAAGTTTGTCAGCAACGAAATATCCTGTGTTCATAACACGACCTCGTTCTTTGTATATTTCTTCGTGTTCTTTACCAAATCCAGTAAAATTAATTCCTTTATATTCAAAACTTTGAGTGTCCTCCACAATTTGAGCCCCTGTAATTCCCTCTTTTTCTAAAAGCGCATTTACCGAAGAGTTTGTAATAATCTGAGCTTCTGGATTGTTTTCTAAAATCTTCTTAACTGAATCAACATGAAAATGATCAATATGTTCATGAGTAATTAAAACAACGTCAATGTTTTTTAAATCGTTTTGCTCAGTTGTATATGCGCCAGGGTCAGTTAAAACCCGTACTCCTTTCTCTTCGATCAAAAGACAACAATGTCCAAATTTAGTTATTTTCATGGGTGAGTTGCTAATGGCATCGCTCTACCGAGCAACTTTAGTTAACTTATTAAAAATTAATATATTATTCATATTTTGATAAACCAGATTATATATCGTATTCATGCAATGTCATTATCTACTACTCCATTCATCCCGCTATTTTATCACAAATTAAAAATGACCGGCCAGAGTGTGAAAACTCTGCCGGTCAGTGAAGGATTTTTTCGCTTTCCTTAAGCCTTAAGCTTGTTTCGACTTATCAAACTGGGCGTCGAAGACAATGTTCGATGGCGGGAAGTCCACGCGCTTGACGTACGCACAGGACTCCGTGGCTCCAAATTCGCGGTCCATGCCACCGTCTTCCCATTCCACACTGAGCGGGCCGGCGTAGCCGATGTCATTGAGCGCACGGATGATCTTCTCGAAGTTGATGTTCCCGCGGCCGACGGACTTGAAGTCCCAGTAACGGTTCGGCTTGTGGAAGTCCACATGACCGCCAAACACGCCAGCTTCACTGCCAAGGTTCCATGCCACATCCTTCATATGTACATGGAAGATGCGGTCCGGGAACTTCCGGATGAACGCAACGTAGTCCACACCCTGATAACCAAAGTGCGAGGGATCGTAGTTGAATCCGAAGGCCGGGTGATAGTCAACAGCCTGCAGTGCACGCTCGGCAGAGGAAATATCAAAGGCGATTTCGGTCGGATGAACCTCGAGTGCGAAGCGCACACCCTGAGCATTGTACACATCGAGGATAGGGAGGAATCGGCGGGCGAAGTCCTTATAGCCAGCGTCGATCTGTCCCGGGAGCACCGGCGGGAAGCTATAGCAGAAGCGCCAAATTTTACTGCCAGTGAAGCCGTTGACAACACTAACACCGAAACGGTTCGCTGCTTCAGCAGTGCGCTTGAGTTCTTCAGCGGCACGCTCACTAACGCCTGCAGGGTCTCCATCTCCCCAAATATAATCAGGAAGTAACTTTTGATGACGGGCGTCAACATCATCGCAGACGGCCTGGCCAACGAGATGCGTGGATATGGCGTGGCACTGGAGGCCATGTTCCTTGAGCAGAGTGCGTTTGGCATCGCAGTAGGCCTGGTCGGCAGGCGAGTTCCACTCCGTCATAACCGAACGACTTGGCCTTCTGCAGGATGGTGGCGGTGGGCAGGTCGGCCCATTGGCCAGTGAATAGAGTTACTGTACGAGGCATTTTGAGTTTGGACAGAAGATTTCAGGATGCCTCCCTAGTTCTTCATTTATTTTAAGGAGCGTCCAACTCCATTTGCTTTTTGGAGATGGTTAAACTTGAATACGCACAAAATGCGCACTTAGAGGTTTATACCAAAGCAAATACTATACAAAAATACAAATTAATCAATCTTTCTTAAGATCCAAACAAACTGAATTCATACAAAAATGCTTTCCAGTTTTAGCTTCTGGGTCATCAAATAAGTGTCCAAGATGTGCTTTACAATTTGAACAAACCACTTCTGTACGGTTCATACCATAACTGTCGTCATGGAGATATTCAACACTTCCCGGAATCGCTTCAT
>CAYLOB010000007.1:0-3522 GCA_964385205.1 uncultured Candidatus Saccharibacteria bacterium
TGATTTAGGTGCTTTTGATTTTTTTCTAAAGGCAAAAGAAACAAAAAATGTCACAGATGAAATTGGACAAAAAGAAGGAGAGATTCAGAGGCTTAAAAATCTCCCTGCACTTAAGCAGTTAATATCTGTTTCTCCCCTAGCAAGTACATTTGAAAAGTTTTTCGTAGCAATGCAGAAAACACTTGATACTAGCGCTGAGCAAAATATAACTGAACACATTCGAAATCACTGGAGTGATGATAAGGCTTCAAGAAATTTTATTGCTGATGGTGTTTCGCTTTTGAAAAACGATACAAATACCTGCGTATTCTGCGGTCAAAACCTTAAACCAGTTTCTGAATTAATTGCTGATTTTAAAAAAGTATTTGGAGAAGTATATGCTGAAACCCGTAGTGAAATAGAAAAATATGGCGAAGCTTTTCAGAGGCTTGATATTGAAGCTGAGATAGCAAAATTCATACCACTAGGCATCAAGTGCAAAGAAATTTTTGACGAAACAGAGCTAATACGCTGTAAACAAAATATAGATGAAGTCATCGACAAAAAACTCAAGGATTTAAACTATAAAGTTGACTGGAGTGCTGGTGATAGTCCATTTAATAAGTTTATAAATGAAATTAGAAAACTACACCCTATTTTTGAAAAATTGAAGACTGAAGAATATTCTGATTTAAAGAAAAAGGGCTTAGAAACTGAACTGTCATCTTTAAAGCTTTCACAGTTTCGTTACAGTGACGAAGGTAAGTCTTTGGCTGATGAATACCAAACGGAAGCCAATGATGTCGAGAGCAAGAAAACAGAAATAAATAATCTTCGAAAGGAAATTGATGAAGAAACCCAAAAAGCAATAGAAAAAAATCAGAAATTGATAAATGAGATTCTCCAGGATGTACTCAAAGCAAATTTCAAAATTCAAAAACTAAATAGTAAATCAAATTTAACAAGAGCAAGCTCTCATTTTGTAGAGTACGAATTTGTAGTTGATGGCACAGTCGTTCCTCTTTCGAACAAAAGAACACAGACAGATGAGGAGCCTTTAGATAAGGCATTCTTTGGTAACACTCTGAGTGATAGTGACAAGCGCGTACTCGCTATGGCTTTTTTCATTTCTAGTCTGAGGACAGATGAGAATCTGAAGGATAAAATTGTTGTATTAGACGACCCATTTTCTAGTTTTGATTCTAATCGAAAAGACTATCTAGCATCTTCTATTATTGACATTCAGAATGAGAAAAAAGAAAAACCTAAACAAATAATTGTACTCACACATGATGATGGTTTTTTGAGCCGACTACATCAGAAATTACCTTTAGGAAATACAAAATTACTAAAGATTGAATATTCTAAAACAAATGGTTCTATACTTGAGAAATGTGATATTCAACAAATTATTGAGGAAGAATATTTTAAGGATATAAAGTACATCAAAGACTCCGTTGATAATTCTCGTAATATCAACGAATCACTACAAAAAGTCCGCAAATGCTTAGAGAGGGTGCTGAAACATAAATATTACTTCATGCTCGATACTCAAACATTACAGGAAGGTAGCATTACTTCATATTTGGATAAAATCAACAACAAGTGCCAGGTAAAAGACGAAATTCTAAGAAGTAACTGGCATGAGCAAATGCATGACCAGCATGCAATAATGAAACTAGACGACCCAGAAAAGATTCAAAGACTTGAAGACTTCCTGGTTTTGCTCGAGAAGATATAAATTAATTTAGTGTATTATCTCACGAGAAGGGTCGGTGTGATATGTTGAAAAGCGACAAACCGTCTTGCTGGGCAATGAATCAAAAAGTTCTATCTGTTAAAGGCTCACATTTCAAAAATTAGCTTTGGTCATTTGCCAAAGCAATTTTTGTTATGTAACCTTAAGTTAGACATCAATATGTCTAACGTCCGGGAATCGAAGACCTTTTGAGCCTCAAATTAATTTTAAGAAAATTTGAGCCAAAAGGTGTACTGAAACTGTAAGTTTCGAATTTCCCGGTAAGGTCACTTTTTTGAGCTAGCACGAGTAGCGTACCTGATAATGGTCACCTTATTGTGTTATAATAGTTGATATGAGTAACCCTGAATTTCCAAACCTAGAATCTGAAGTGACTCCTGAAATAAGAGAAAAAAATGAGGCTTTTGCAATAAGTTACATCCGCGATCCTGATGGAACTGGCGGAGGAAGGTATCGCTCTGCACTAGAAGCTGGGGGCGAGGATTTTGCTGAAGCTGCTTCAGAGGGCACGCTTAGTTATGTTTTTACATCTCAATATTCCTTAATAAAAGAGATGGCAAGTAAAGAAAAAATCTCTCAAGCTGATATTGGAAGCTTTTGGGAAAAAATAAGTCATGGAGGAAGACATAGAAGTTATCTTGATCCTATACCTAAATTTAAAAAATTAAACACCTTCATGAGTGATCTTTTTGCTGCCTCTCAAACAAATCCAGATAGTCGCCCAGCTGACTTTCCAAAATTGTTTTCAGAAGCCTCTTCTTTGCGTGAGGAATTTAATATACGAGGATCTGGATACGTATCTTTTGGTGAAAAATGTGGAATATCTGAAGAAAAATTACTTCGAAACAAGTTTAAAGATTACATCAAGGAATTAACGGGCTATTTAGGCTCTGAAAATGGATGGAGTACACTTGTTAGGCTTAGGGCTAAAATGGTTGCTTCACTTACAGATGAAGCTCGTAACTTGTCCATAAAAATAGTGGACTCTTTCGATAGTGAAGATTATGATTTTGAGCAAATGAAAAAGGATTTTGAAAGTGTAATAGCTGAAGTTCGCTCAGCTAGTGAAAGAGAAGTGGTTACTAATGGAATTTCATATTCTCAAAGAGATCTGGAAGAGATGGATCATTTTTTTAGTATTATTAATGATAGATGATAGGGTTTTACTTACGCACGAGAAGAGTCCTTGTGCTATCAAAAATCACTAAAAATAGCCTTTCAGGACAATGAATACTTGGATCGCATCTCGATTAGGCTCACAACAAAAAACTCTTACAACTCAACCCCTTAAACACTTACTCACTTTTCACCACCCCCTCACATCCTGAATTTTCCCGGGTAGAAAATTCGAGTACTCCCGTCAAAAAATTATTTAAATAATTTTATTTAAATAATTTTTTCCTCCTGCCCACTTTTCATTATTTCTTCCACCACTTCCTTCAACTCCACAAACCCAGCAGAACCATTTAAATGTTTTCCGTTTGGAATAATGACCAACTTTCCATTTAATTCTTTTGCAATTTCTTCCGCTTGTTCCAAAGGGACTAGCGGATCATCGTCGCCGTGTATCACTGAGACACTTTCTACTTTCCCTTTCATTTTGGACCAATCAAATTCTTTATCTAAAAATTCCTTTATCTTTTCATTATTTCCTTTTCGACAAGGCGCTGAAACAATGACCACTCCTTTAAGGTTTGGAAAATCAAATTTCTCGAGCAATCGAAGTATTGTTGTTCCACCAAGACTATGTCCAACAAGATAAATATCATCCGTTTTATTTCTTT
>CAYLOB010000007.1:3532-15746 GCA_964385205.1 uncultured Candidatus Saccharibacteria bacterium
ATATGTCTAACCACTTCCTCAAGCCACTCAGAAAGCAAAGGTTCGTCTGGTGTAGGCATCGAAAGTGAACAAGCGTAAATATCGTGTTTTGCTAACTCTCGCATTACGTATGGTCGCCAACCACCGTTTGGCTCCCCTTCAAATCCATGTATTAAAAATACTTTTTTCATGAGTTTAATATAACACTTTGTACAGATGTCATCAAAACAAAGTTTAGTTTTTTCATTATTTATGATATAAAATAGCCCTTGCTCTTTAATCCTATGGCTACTATCTCAAAAATACTTGTTCCAAACGCTCGGGAACGACTTGTTCTTGCTCTCATGGCAAACCCTAATGCAAAAGAGGCGCTAGGAGATCTCACCTGTAGAGGAGACACATGCTTTACGAAAACAGGTAAACAGGTCTCAGATCGAGAACTCATGAACGCATGGCTGTTTCACGATTTTGAATTGACCGAGTCAGTACGCAAAGCAACACTCGACAAACTCTTTGGAGAAGAAGCGTCACCATCCTAATTGGATGGTTTTTTATTTGGTTTTATGTGTATTTGAGGGGCGTAAAGCCCGAGGTTTTGCGCCTATTCCCTTTTTATAGAGTTTGTGATATATTTTTATGGTAAATTTCGGCCTTTGAAAGCCGTTTTTTATTTACCCGGTAGTGAATTTTATTACCAATAAAATCTACTACCGGGTTTACTACAAATTATCAATTTTTACTCTAGATATATGGATATTAGAAACATCGCAATCATCGCCCATGTGGACCACGGCAAGACAACTCTTACCGATGCTCTTATGAAACAAACAGGTATGGTCACAGACGATACGTCTATGGACTCAAACGCCCTTGAAAAGGAACGTGGTATTACTATTTATGCAAAAAATACTTCTATTAATTACAAGGGGTCAAAGATCAATATTGTAGACACTCCAGGTCACGCCGACTTCGGTTCTGAAGTAGAGCGAGTACTACGGTCTATCGACTGTGTACTTTTGGTTGTTGACGCTCAAGAAGGACCTATGCCACAAACTCGATTTGTACTTAAGAAATCTTTGGAACTTGGACTTCGACCTATCGTTGTAATAAACAAGATCGATAAGCCAGCAGCTAATCCTGCAAAATGTCATGATGAAGTTCTTGAACTTTTCATGGACCTTGGAGCAAATGACGAACAACTGGAATTCCCTACTGTATATGCGATTGGACGAGAAGGAGTTGCGATGCGAAAACTCGATGATCCTAGAGAAAATCTAAATCCACTTATCGATGTAGTTTTAGAACATGTTGCCCCTGCAAACACTCACGACAGTACACCACTTCGAGCTCAGGCTTTCAACCTCGCTTACGACAACTTCCTTGGACGTATGGCTGTTTGTCGAATCTATGACGGAACAATCAAAAATGGTTCAAATATAATTCTAAAAAAACAAGACGGAACTAAAAAAACATACAGAATCACAAAGCTTTATACATTTTCTGGAATCGCTAAAAAGGAAGTAGAGGAAGCAACAAGTGGAGACATTGTGATGGTAGCGGGACTCACTGACGTATACATTGGAGACACTCTTTGTGTTGATGATAGTGTAGAGTCACTTCCTGCAATCGCAATCGATGAACCAACAATCGCACTAGACTTCTTGGTAAACGATTCTCCTTTCGCTGGACGAGTTGGAAAATTTGTAACAACAAGACAAATACGAGACAGACTAGAAAAAGAACTAGAAGTTAACGTTGGACTTAAAGTAGATTTTTCAAACGCTGATAAACTAAAAGTATACGGACGAGGAGAACTACACATCGCAATCTTACTTGAAAACATGAGACGAGAAGGTTTTGAAGTTCAAGTTTCAAACCCACAAGTAATCACTCATGAAGAAGATGGAAAGAAATTTGAGCCTTATGAAGAAGTAACTGTGGATGTTCCTGAAGCATTTTCTGGTGCAGTTATTCAAAAGCTTGGACTTCGAAAAGGTTTGATGACAAGTATGAAGCAAGATGGTTCACAAGTACGAATGCTTTTTGAAATTCCAACACGTGGACTTCTGGGCTACCGAAACCAATTTATAATCGACACAAAAGGAGAAGGAATTATCTGTTCTCGATTTGTTGGATTTAAAGAGTACGCATGAACTATAGAAAAACGACAAGTTGGATCAATGATCTCTATGGAAGCTGGCAAAACTCTTGCTTTTGCATTAGACAACCTACAACAGCGTGGTGTTCTATACGTAGGTGCAGGTACTGAAGTGTATGCTGGAATGGTTGTTGGTAACACTTCTAAGGGTGAAGAAATGGAAGTAAACCCAACTAAAGGTAAACAACTTACGAACATGCGAGCATCTGGATCAGATGGTACAACTTATCTTACTCCTCATTACGAAATAGACATTGAACGAGGTCTTGAACTGATTCAAGAAGATGAATATCTTGAAATTACACCAACTGAAGTACGAATACGAAAACAAGGACTAAACAAAGCTGATAGAGATAAACTAAAGAAGAAAAGTTAGAGGGAGGGTGGAAAAAGGGTCAGAGGGTTTAGGTGTGTAAGTGAAAAAAAATCTGGTCGCGCCTTACGGCGCGACCAGATTTTTTTAAATCCCACTATTTCTAGACCTTCTACTTGAACTACCTTCCATCATTTTACTCGCTCTACTTTTTAAATCTCCTGGTAATAAATCCAAAATTTTCCTCCGTCCATAAAATATTCTCGTTCCAACAGTCACATGAGATATTTTGAGTCTATCAGCAATCTCACGATTTGATAATCCTTCCAAAGAAAGGAGCATTGTAGTACGAGCCTCCAACGGGAGACTGTTGACAGCTTCCATAAGGACTCTCGCATCATCCCTCGACATGACAGTATTTAGTACATTTTCATTTGAAGTAAGTTGGCGTGGCGATGCTTCATCGATTGGTGAAGATGTATATGAAATTTTAGCCGTGTTCCTACGAGTGGTATCAATATATGCTCTCTTTGCAATAATAAGTAACCAAGAGAATAACTCTTTCTTTGAACGTGCTTCAAAATCATCGAGAGCTTTGTACGCCTTAAGTAGAGTCGTTTGCACAACATCCTCAACATCATTATATGGAACACCCATGTTATGTAAATTAGCAGAAAGAAAATTTTTTACTTCCGCAGTTTCAAGTAATTTTATAAAATCTTCTTTTTGAAGTGGAGCTTCTGAATGTTCTTCAACGTTACCCGCTTGTTCTACAATCCTTTCCATACTTATTCTGTTGAATCCTCTACCACAACATTTAAAGCGTCTGTTGCTTTTTCGAGCAATTCATCAGCTTCTTTATTTAACCCTTCAACCCTTTTGAGCGCTTCATCTAACTCAACTGAAGTTTCAGCCATTTCTTTTTCTAGTTCATCTGCAGTTTTTTTTGGTGTTGTCATATTATTTCTTAGGAGAATTTAATTTTGATTGTATTCTCTTAAGTAAACTAATTTTTTCATCTCGTTTAAGTTGTGGGTTTTTAAGTTCTTCAACCTCTGTCTCAATTAATTTTGGTGACAATATTTTTTCTTTAATAAAATCACGAGCAAATTTAATTAGATTTGAAACATCATCTGGTTTTGGACGATTCTGATTCTTTCCAACATTTTTTAACAAATCATCAAAGCGACCCTTTGAAATTTGTGCCAATTGTTCTCTTTGACGATCAAAATTTTCTTCATCTACAGAAGGTTGTCCACCAAACATTTTCTCATATACATCTTGGGGAAGATCGTTTGGATCGTCAATACCTTGCTCAGGCCCTTGTGGTTGAGGTGAAGTGGTGGCAGTGGGTGGAGTCGTCACTTTTGCTTGAGTAGCATCTGGAGTTTGAGTTTTTTGACCAGTAACCTTAACTTCCTCAGGTTTTTTCACCTTTTCATCAACCACTCCCATACCCCGGAGCACCTCCCTCATTGCCTTAAACCTCCTATCAAGTGTTTCTGTAACAGTCCTTATTTGATCGAACTTTTTTTGATATTCTGAAACAGCTTTTCGCACCAACTTTGCTTGACCTTCCATTGTTTTTAAAGATTCCTTAAATGAATTTACTTTTTCCTTACTGTATCCACCACGTTCAATTGTGGCTCTATACGCAGAAATCTTTGCGTCTAGTTTTCTAAGTTTTTCCTTTTCGGTAGAAAGTTCCAAACTTAAATTTTCTTGATTTGCTAAAATTTGTTCATGTCCCACTCGAGCTTTTAAGTTTTCTACTCTTCCGTCGACAAGAACTCGGAGTCGCTCATTATCACCTCTAACTAAAGCTTGGGACGCTTCTTTTTGTTTTAACAAATTTTCCTTTTCTGCAACAAGAGGAACTTTTTGTTCTCTAAGATCGGCAATCTTTTCAGCTATCGTAGCCTCGTGCTCTTTAAAAGTCTCTTCTGCCGCAGCAATAAGATCTGAGTCATCTCCTGCAAGCTGTTTTCTTAGTACCAATTCATTTTTAGCATCGTTTAGCGCAGAATTTTCTCTAGCAATATGTGAATCAATGCTTACAATTTTGGAAGTCTTTTCTGTAATTTGATGAGTAAGCGACACAACTTCATTAATCGCCTTTTCTCGGTTAGCAAATACTTCTGATTTTTCTACTTTTTTTTGAACATCTCTTGCTTCAATAAAATCTTTAACTTTTTCTGGGACAATTACTCCGAGCTTATTTTTAAGTGCCCCAAATGCTTTAGAAACAGCCTCTGCACCTTTATCTAATTTTCTCGCTAAAGCCAGTTCTTTTTCTTCTCTAGTTTTTTCAGATTCTTGTTTTTGAGCATCTTCTGGATCTTCCTTTACATCAGTATTTTCAGGATCAGGTTTATCTTTTTTATTTTTTGGCTTCTTTTTATCAAAATCATTTTCACTTTTCAAAACCTCCAGTGGTTTTGATTCTGGTACATCATTTTCCCACACTATTTGCTTTACAGCTTGTTTCCTTATACCTTCGCCCGCGCCAAGAGGTGTTGAACTATGAGTTATTTTTGGTTCCTCAACTGCAACCAATTCATGAACTTTCTCTTCTTCTACATCTTCAGTAACTTGTTGCACCTTCTCTTCAGCTTGAGTTGATATATGCACCTTTTCTTCAGCTTCTGCCGTCTGTGCATGCCGTGATCCGAACTTATGTAAAAAATTAACCAATCTTTTCCAGGAACTAGGACTTTTTACTTCCGAGGTTTTATCACTTAAACCTTCTGGAATTTTTCCTGTAAACAATTCTTGATTTTCTTCATCTTCTCCATTACTAAAATGTTGAACAATATCATAACGACTACCGTCTCTTTCATCTACACCAGAACCAACCATTCTATTTCGAGAAGATAATTCTCCACTGTTTAATTCATCACTTGTTGCAGGAGCCTCATTTGCAAATTTCATATATAAATAAATTATTAGTTTGTTTTAGAATAAAGTTTCTTCCTTCTATTATACAAAACCCATACTATATAAGCCATAGCGAGCAAAGCAAGGTTGGGGAAAAAGATTATTGGATTACTCCGACTTATACCGTCAAACCTATACGAAAAAAGTGGCCAGAAAAACGGAGTTGGAAAAAACTGTGTCGAATGGGTAAATATGTCTGTCACTATATGGAGTGGCCAACCCAACATTATAATCAGAGCTTTCTTTCAAATGAGCCAAATAACACCAAAAATAAGCGCAAAAACAACAAGACTATGTGTAAAATTATAAGAATGATGAACATACTCCGGAATCAAATCTGGATTCATTTGTCCTCTATGTATTGGTTCTCTTTCTTCAAATCCAAACAAAGTTGATAGACTATAAATTCCAAAAGAAAATAAGTCGGGTGCGATCCCAAAGAAAAAAGCCAGCCAAAAATTCTTTTTAGACTTTCGTCCAAACCCTACTCCTCTCCAAAGTCCATGAGACACAATGTCCATATGGACTAATTATAATACAAAATTTCCTACTTTTGTTCTTTTTATTGAAAATGCTAGAGCTGGAATACCAACCATTTCTCCAATTTTTTCTGCCAAGGCCCTCATGTATGTTCCACTTGAGCAATTTACTTTAATCTTTAAAATTGGAATATTGAAAATTGAATCTTGAAGTATTTTTCGCCAAAGTGAGAGAATCGAGTCTTGGCGAAAGTCTCCTTTTACTTTTGCGATATTTTTTTCAATATAATTTAACAGTTCAGTATTACTTATTTTTCTTTCTCCTAAAAATTCAATATTAAAAATTTCAACTTCTTTAGTAGGCATTTCATCTGGCAGTTCACCGCTTTTTGCGTAAGTAAAAAGTGGCTTTCCTCCAACAGTCTTAGACGAAAACTTTGGATACTCTTGCACAAACTTCCCCACCAAGCTTTCTAAAATTTCTTCTACTCTGTCTTTTTTAATCTCACTTTCCACTTCATCCCTTACGCCCTTTACCACTCCCAGTAAGTCTCCTGTATCAGTACCAAAACCCAACAACACTTCGACTTCATATTCTTTATCTAGTCCTAAATACTTTTCTTTATTTTTACACTCGTCCCCCACCAAAATCAAAAGTAGTCCCTCTGCCATCGGATCCAAGCGTCCCGCATATGTCATAGGAACTCCAAGCGAAATATCATTTTGAACTCGAACCCTCTCAAGTGCTTCGAGCGGTGTTTCTCCTATATTTTTATATACCTGTATAAATTTCTCTAGATTCATAATATCTGTTAAAATATCACCTATGGACAAAACAAACAAACTTGGAACTGAGCCCTATAAAGGGGTACGTGACTTCTATCCAGAAGATTGGGCAATCCAAACTTACATATTTGCTGTATGGCAGAAAACTGCCGAGAGTTTTGGTTATGTTGAATACAATGCTTCTCCACTTGAACCAACCGAGCTTTATAAAGCAAAGAGTGGCGAAGAGATCATAAACGAACAAACATACAGTTTCAAAGACCGTGGTGACCGAGACGTAACATTGCGTCCTGAAATGACTCCGACGGTTGCACGAATGATTGCAGGACGTCGTCGTGAAATGAAATTCCCTCAACGATGGTTTTCTATTCCTAACCTTTTTCGGTACGAACGACCACAACGAGGTCGTCTTCGGGAACACTATCAGCTGAATTGCGATATCTTTGGCGTTGCTGGAATCGAAGCGGAAGTTGAGATGATTACACTCGCTTACAACATAATGAAAAACTTTGGACTCAAAGAGGAGCAATTCGAAATAAGAGTAAACAGCCGAAAAGTTCTTGAAAAAGAAATGAACAGACTTGGACTCGATAACGAACAATCACACAAACTTCAAAAACTTCTTGATAAAAAACACAAGATTAAGAATTTTGACGAGGAGGCTGAAAAAATAACTGGTAAGAAAATAAACTTAAAAATAGAACCTGACAATGAATTAAAAAGTCTATGTGAATCACTTAAGGCAAGAGGTGTAAGTAACGTTTCCTTCGACCAAGATTTAGTTCGCGGTTTTGATTATTATACCGGAATCGTCTTTGAAATATATGATACAAATCCTGAAAATCCTCGAGCGATTTTTGGTGGTGGACGATATGACAACCTTCTTTCGATTTTTGGCGAGGAACCTGTTCCAACAGTTGGATTTGGCATGGGTGATGTAACTATTCGAGATGTTATAGAGACATACGGACTACTTCCTAAAAAGCGTTCAAGTGTACAAGTAGCAATCCTCCCTTTCGAACAGGAACATGTCGACGAAGCATCCAAACTTGCAGAAACTCTAAGAAAAATTGCCAACGTTTCAATTGATTTTAGTGAGAAAAAATTAACCGACAAGATTACGAATGCAAGCAGGCAAGCAATTCCTTTTATTATTGTAGTTGGAGAAGATGAAGTAAAATCAAAAGTATTTAAACTCAAAAATCTTAAAACAAGAGAAGAGCAAGCGGGTAATGCAGAACTCATTTACTCAATATTACTTGGGACGATTTATTATGATTAAAGATTAGTATGAGAAAAATAATTTTTGATATTGAAACACGAAATATATTTGATGATGTAGGTAAAGCTGACCCTACCCTTCTTGATATTTCTCTTGTTGGAGTATATGACTCAGAAACAGAAGAATATTCAAGTTACCTGCAAGAAGACTTGCCAAAACTATGGCCCCTTATAGAAGCGGCGGATGTACTTATAACATTTAACGGAGACCATTTCGATATCCCACTACTTAACAAATATTACAACGGAGATCTATCAAAAATTCGCAGTCTCGACTTACTTGTTGAGGTACGTAAATCTTTAGGTAGACGAGTAGGACTTGGAAACATTGCCGAAGCAACGCTTGGAGTTGGTAAAAGTGCCAACGGACTTGAAGCAGTTAAGTGGTGGAAAGAAGGCAACATTGAAGATATCCGAAAGTACTGTTTACAAGATGTTAAGGTAACAAAGGAGGTATACGAATTTGCTATGAAAAATGGTAAACTAAAATATAAAGATGGTGAAGTAGTAAAAGAGATCATTATTAACACAGAAGGTTGGGAAAAAAGCGAGGAGCAAGGTGCAATGAACTTTTCACTTCCCTTTTAAATTTATTATTATTTAAAAAACAACATGGACGAAACAACACCTGTAAAAAACACAACTAACAATCTAGCGATTCCTGCCGCAATTATTCTTGCAGGAGTGATAATCGCAGGAGCTATATTTATGTCAAATAGCAAAAATGCAAAAGTGGCAACTGCTCCTCGAGTACAAAAAGCAGACATTACACTCCCTCCGGTAACAGAGGCAGACCACATCCTTGGAAACCCAAAAGCTGACATTGTTATCGTAGAATACTCTGATCTTCAGTGCCCATATTGTACAGATTTCCATACAACTATGAAGAAAGTGATGGATAAATATGGCAAGAAAGGAAAGGTTGCTTGGGTATATCGACATTACTGGGCTGTTCGAAAACTTCCTGACGGTTCAATTTTTCATCCACTCGCAGGAAAAGCAGCGGAAGCTAGTGAATGTATAGCGGAGCTCGGCGGAAATGATAAATTCTGGGCATTTACAAATGATATTTTTGCAGAAAAAACAACACAAACCGGAAAACTAAGTAATCTCTCTGAACTTGCAAAGACAGTTGGAGTAGATGTGGATAGTTTCAACACATGTCTAAACAGTAACAAATACACGGAGGCAGTTCAAAAATCATATGATGACGCAAAAGCACTTGGAGTTTCAGGTACACCTACATCATTTCTAATGACAAAGAGTGGAATTTATCCACTTGAAGGATATGTACCATTCGAAGAACTTGATACAATTATTCAGGATTTAGACTAGTAGTAGTCTATAAAAAAGCCCCGCCTTCGGCGGGGCTTTTTTATATCTTAAACATCTGCGCCATTTTACAAAACTCGCAATCATGTTTACCGCAAGTCTCAGTTAGAAAATCGAAATTATATATTTTTTGTAACACTTCAACTGTTAGTTTTTCAATATAATTTTTATCTTCTTCACTAAGTTCAAAAGTTTCCTTACCAACGTTTCCGTTTTTTGGAGAAATAAACACAAGTGAACCAGTATTTACAATTTCATCCTCTTTAGATTTCTCCCACAGAAACTTATAAAATTGGAGTTGTCTCATCATCTTTATATCATCTGAGGCAGTCTTCCCTAAAATCGCATTTCTTGAAATCGCCTTCTTTGATTTGAAATCAATGACATGCACTTTGTTTCCATCTAACATAGCGAGGTCGATTTTTCCATTTATTTTTATTTCAAAATCCCCTTTTTCATGTTGAACCAAAAGTGGAAAAGAAAGACTTTCCTCAATAAACATTTTTTCATTTTCGTTTGGTTGATTAAAAGAGTTTATATAAGCAAATACGTTTTCCTCCGCCTTTTCGATAGCGAGTTCAAGTTCATTTTCGGCAAACGGCAATAACCCTATCGTATGTTCTATTAAAAGATTAATTTCCTTTTTAGTTGGAACATTACCCTTTTTAATTTCTCTGTGGAATCTTTCCAAAACATTGTGACAAGCAGTTCCAAGGAGCGCACTGAACTCTGAAACGTCAGGGATCATAAGTAAGTTTCGAAACAAATATCTAAATGGACAATCCAAAAAATTATTAAGTGCTGTCACAGAAAATGACCTACCAAGAAAAGCTTCTCTCAAAATTTCTCTCGACTCCTTGGAAATAGTAGGCGTACTAAGTAAATTAATTGGTTCAAATGAAAGGTTTACATTTCTTGATACGAGTGAACTGTCTATCTCGTCGACTAAAATACTTGGAATCATCGCCTCACCTTTTTGTCCATGTAAAGAATACGACAATGTTGCATGTCGTTTTGCTCTCGTCATAGCCACATAAAGAAGCCTTCTTTCTTCTTCCAACTCCTTATCTACACCAATTCCAGGAATTCTAAGTAAATCATTTTTCTTACTTTGTTTTTCAAAGCGTTTGTCAGTAACATCAAGCACAAAAACAAAATCATATTCAAGACCTTTTGATTTGTGGATTGAACTTAGTTTCACTCTTGCTCCATTTTCTTTGCTAGAAATACTGAGAGCAATATGGTGTGTTTCAAGTCGCTTTAAGTAAATTACAAAATCACCTAAAGTAGCATTTCTTTTTTTAAGCACGAGTCTTCCCGCCTCTTCAAACAAAACCCTGAACACTTCGAAACTATCTTTATTGTCAAACAAAGGGATCTCTCCCTTAAGGAATTTTAAAAAATCAAGAAGTGGTCGCTTTCTTGCCTCAAACACCAAAGACTCAATTTTCTCTTTTGCATTTTTAAAAGTTACTTTGTCTTCAACATCATTTATTATTTCCTTACCTTTAAGAAAAACATTACCGACTGTTTTTCTTTCTCTTCGAGCCACGTCCTCAAGTAAAAGGACGTCAGAAATTGGAAGTTTTAAATAACCAAAGAAAAAAGTTTCAAGAAGTTTAGGTGAATTAAGTGGATCTAAAATAGCATCAAAAAGTGCTGACACTTTTTTATATTCAAAACTATCAAAAAGGGACTCGTCCCCTGCGAGAGAATATGGTACCGACAAGCTTTCAAGATATTTAGCTAATTCCTTAAGAGTTCCGTTATTTCGAGCAAGAACCGCAATAGTATCTGTTTCTTTAATCTTTTTGAGTATTGATTCTATTTCTCCTGCTGTATGTTGCATTTCATCTTCATAGGCACCAAACTCGTTTATATCGATCATCTTTTCTTCGTACGACACATGAGCCTTAAGCTTTGTATGAGTTCGTCCGTCATTTGAAATTAGACTATGAGTTGAATCTAGAATTATCCTATGAGACCGATAGTTATTTTCTAAATGTATTTTTCGAGCTGAAGGAAAATCCTCTTCGAATGCATAAAAGTTTTCAAGACTGGCCCCTTGAAACCTAAAGATAGACTGTTTGTCGTCTCCTACAACGAAAAGATTTGGATCGTCTGGTGACTCTTCGTCTTTAAAAAACTTAAGTATTGCATTTTGAGCTCCGTTTGCGTCCTGATGTTCGTCAGCTAAAACAAATTGAAACGTCTCTCTTACTTCCTGAAGCATATCTCTATGTTTAGAAAGCGCATCAATAAGCCCCAAAATTGTATCGTCAAAATCATAAAGTGATTTTTCTTCGAGCGCTTCTTCATAAAGTGAAAACACTTTATTAAATTCTATAAGTCTAGTTATGTACTTTTGCTTTTTTTCAATTTCTGTTTCTCTCGTTTTGTTCATTTTCTCTATTCCCGCTTTCCATTCTTCAAAATATGCCTTTTCATTTTTTATGAAACTTTCAAGTTTGTGAGTATTTATATTTTCTCTTTTTAGTTCTGAAATGCGTCTTGTTATGTCACGAATCTTTATTCCAAACGTTGACACCCGTAGTTCCTTGAAAGAATGTTTCTCTAAAATTTCTTCTATTATTTCTATTTGATCTGATTCATCGCATGGTAGTCTCCCACCTATTTTTTCAAAACATTCAGGATATAGACTTCTTATATAATTTGAAAATCCATGAAAAGTAAAAATATTCACCCTAAAAGATACATCACCCACAACCTCACGAAGTTTCTCTCGCATTGCTTGTACTCCAGAATCAGTAAAAGTGAGAGCTAGAATATCTTCTGGCCGAGCATCCGTCTTAAGTAAAATGTTTGCAATCCGAAGGGTCAGAACAGTTGTCTTACCAGTTCCTGGACCCGCCACAACCATTACAGGACCGTAAATAGTGTCTACAGCCTCTCTCTGCCTTTCGTTAAGATTCTTATATTTTTGATCAA
>CAYLOB010000008.1:0-5619 GCA_964385205.1 uncultured Candidatus Saccharibacteria bacterium
AGAGAAATTGAAAAGTATTTTAGATAAAAAATAATTAGCTATAAAATTTTTCTTTGTCCGTATTATCTTTTGCTCGATAGTCTAGCTCTGAGGTATTTTAAGAATAAAAAAACAGGCAAAATTGCCTGATGATTAACCTTTAACACTATCAAGTTGTTTAACCAGGTAAACACCGGTGCTAATCTCCGGACCAAGTTCGAGATCAAACATTTTAAGAAACCCAACAAGAGTTTCATGGTTGTTGCTTATTCTGACTGAAACCCCTACATTTTGAGGGTTTGGTTGGAGTGGTATGACACGCCTAAATACCAGTGCGGTTGTTGCTGTGTCAGTAGAGTCGCAAATAACATAGTCACCTGCCTGAGGTTTTGAAAGATCGGGGTTCATAGGCTTTATTTTTAGCATATAAAAACTGTATTTGTCAAACAGTCTGAAAGAATATATAATGAGCTGTTTACTTGTCCCGTAAGAAAAGTTCACCTAATCTATTTCGGACAAGTTTCAAGTTAGTATTAAATCAATATGGTGAGAAATAATAAGAATTTACACATTTAACTTTTCTATTGGGATGGAAAAAAATAATCACAAACACATCTGCAAGCTACCAAAAGACGTTGAAAAAATCGTCGTGAAAGGTGCGCGTACACACAACCTTAAAAACATAACAGTTGAGATGCCTCGAAATAAGATGATCGCTGTTACGGGTCTTTCTGGGTCTGGTAAGAGTTCTTTTGCGTTTGATACGGTCTTTGCAGAAGGTCAAAGACGTTACGTCGAGTCTCTTTCTTCGTATGCCCGCCAGTTTCTTCGTCAGATGCAAAAACCAGATGTAGACGAGATTACAGGACTTTCTCCAGCCATTTCTATTGATCAAAAATCTCGGTCAAATAACCCGCGTTCTACTGTTGCAACTATTACTGAAATTTATGACTACTTACGTATTCTTTATGCTCGTATCGGTAAACCTCATTGTCTTGAATGTGGACGAGAAATTAAGCGACTTTCAAAAGAAGAAATTATTGAAACTATTCTTCATACTGTAAATTCAATCAAATCAGAGGGAAAGGGGAAGAAAGTTTTAGGAGTAGAAGTAAACGATCTAAAATTTCAAATCTATTCTCCTATCGTTATGGGACGAAAAGGTGAGTACTATCAAATGCTCTATGACTTACTTGGAAAAGGGTACGAAAAGGTAATGATTGATGGAAAAGAATTTTCTCTTCGTGAGAGAATTGAAATTTCTAAAACCCATAAGCACGATATTGATGTTTTGGTAGACGAGTTTTATTTTTCAGAATTAAAAGAAAATTCAGCAGGATTTAAAGAGCGACTTAATGAGTCTATCGAAAAAGCTCTTGAGCAGTCTGAGGGGTTGTTACGTATTAAAACCCCAGAACACAACCACCTTATTTCATCTAAGTTTATGTGTCCGTATGATGGCTTTTCGTTCCCTGAGGTCGAACCTCGTCTTTTTTCATTCAACTCACCCTATGGAGCATGTCCTGAGTGTAATGGGCTTGGAACACGCGAATTTTTCGTTCAGGAGGCATGTAAGGTGTGTCTGGGTGCGAGACTTCGTCCCGAGGCTCTGAATGTATTTTTACATGGTAAGAAAAATATTCTTGAAGTAACAGGACTTTCTATTAAGGAAGCTCAGAAGTTTTTTGTTGAATTACCTTTAAATGAAAAAGAACAAGAGATTTCAAAAGTGATTATTAAAGAAATTCAGGCTCGACTTAAATTTATGATCGATGTCGGAATAGATTATCTAACACTTGATCGAAAAGCAAACACTCTTTCAGGAGGAGAAGCGCAACGAATTCGTTTAGCATCACAGCTTGGTAGTGGTCTTGTGGGTGCTTTATATGTGCTAGATGAACCAACAATTGGACTTCACCAAAAAGACAACGATAGACTTATAAAAACATTGTTAAACTTACGTGATCTCGGAAATACTATTCTTGTAGTGGAACACGATGAAGATACAATGTTTGCTTCTGATTTTATTATCGACATTGGACCAAAAGCTGGGATTCATGGTGGAGAAGTGATTGTGTCTGGATACATGGACGACTTACTTACAGCTAAAAAAAATGAATCTGGTTCTCTTACACTTTCATATCTTCGAGAGGAGGAAAGAGTTGAAATTCCAGACGAAAGACGAACGCAAGATAAAGGAAGTATTAAAATTGCAGGAGGAAAAATTTACAATATTAAAAATCTCAATGTTGACATACCACTTGGACGTCTCGTGACTGTGACTGGAGTTTCTGGTTCTGGAAAGAGTTCTTTTGTGTATGAAATTCTCAACAAAAACTTGGAGGCACGACTCGAACGAAGTAAACGAACAGCCCAAATTTATAATGCAACTCGATTTGAAGGAACGGAGTATCTTGGCCGTTCAATCCTTATTGATCAGTCACCAATAGGACGAACTCCTCGTTCAAACCCCGCGACATACACAGGGGCATGGACTCATATTCGTGATATGTTTGCCGCTACAGCAGAGGCGCGCGTTCGAGGATGGGGAGCAGGACGGTTCTCGTTTAACCGAAAAGGTGGACGATGTGAGACTTGTGAAGGAAACGGAATGATTGAAGTCGAAATGCATTTTTTGCCAACGGTCTATGTCACATGTGACGTATGTAATGGAAAAAGATTCATGAAAGAGACTCTCGAAATTAAATACAAGAAAAAAAGTATCTACGATATTTTGAAAATGACTGTTGAAGAAGCATTAACTTTTTTTGAAGATATTCCTGCTATTTATGATCGACTCAAAACTCTCGATGAAGTGGGTCTTGGGTATTTGGAACTTGGACAAAGTGCTACAACTCTTTCTGGTGGAGAAGCACAACGAGTAAAAATTTCGAGTGAACTTTATCGAACACATTTACAGAAAACTATTTATCTTCTCGACGAACCAACCGTCGGTCTTCATTATGAAGATGTTAAAAAACTTATTGAAATTTTACAGAGACTTGTAAACAAAGGAAATACAGTTGTGGTAATCGAACACAATCTTGACCTTATTAAATGTTCTGATTATATAATCGATATAGGTCCAGATGGAGGAGAAAATGGGGGCAATATAGTGGCAAAAGGAACTCCGGAAGAGGTGGCAAATAATACGAAAAGTTATACCGGTCAATATTTGAAGAAAGTGTTAAGGCGATGATTTCAATATTGTTTGCCCCGTAGTTAGCTTTGCTATACTACTGGGGTTGAAAAGGGAACACCGGAGGAGGTGGCAAATAATAAGGCTAGTTACACTGGAGAATATTTAAAGAAAGTTTTGAAAAAATAAAAAGGCACAGAGAATTGATATTTTCTGTGCACTAAGGGTTTACTACTGTTTGTCGTACTTATTGTTCAACTTTCGCCAGAAGAAGAGTCCGGCTACAAGAAGTAAGAGACCAAAAAGAAGGGCTACACCCTCTGGAGCAGAAAGAGCAAAAGTAATCATGCATTTGATACTACAATAAATCTATGAATTTACAAGAATTCCAAAAAAAGAATAAATTGCCAAACTCTTCCGGGGTATATTTTTTCCTTGGGAAAAACAAGAAGCCGATTTACATAGGAAAAGCGACAAATTTACGTGATAGGGTGAAGAGTTATTTTAGTAAAGATCTTCTAAACACTCGGGGGCCACTACTTGTAAAGATGCTCGAAGAGGCTAAAACCATAGAGTTTAGAAAAACTGAATCCGTATTGGAGGCGCTTTTACTTGAAGCTGACTTGATAAAGAAATTTAAACCAACTTACAACACACTTGAAAAAGATGATAAAAGTTTTAATTGTGTTGTTTTAACAAAAGAGGATTTTCCACAGTTGCTTATAGTTCGAAAGCGAGAAATTGATTTTGAAAATTGCAAAATTAAAAATTGTAAATTGCGAAGCGTGTACGGTCCCTTTACCAACGGCCTCCAACTCCAAGAAGCACTTAAAATAATTCGTAAAATTTTCCCCTACCACGATTCTAAGTGTCATGTTCCCACTCAACCACTCAACCACTCATCCCCTCAAACCCTTGAAAAATTGAAACCTTGTTTCAATTTTTCAATCGGTCTTTGTCCCGGAACATGTATTGGTGCTATAGACAAACAGTCCTACGCAATTCGTGTCAAGAGAATCAAGAAACTCCTGTCTGGAGATGTAAAATCTGTAGTTAAAGATCTTGAAAAAGAGATGAATAACTTTGCAAAAGAACAAAAATTCGAAGCTGCAAAAATACTCCGTGATAAAATTTATGCACTTCAACATATAAATGATATCTCTTTAATCAAATCCGACTTTTTATCCTCATCTACGGAGACCCTTGACCCCTTGTCCACTAAGCTTCGTATTGAAGCGTATGATATCGCTCACATGTCTGGTCAAAATATGGTTGGTGTCATGACGGTCATAGAAAATGGTATGCCAAATAAATCACAGTATCGAAAATTTGAAATAAAAACCTGTGATAATGCAAATGATCCTAAAGCCCTTAAAGAAGTCCTAGAGAGACGTTTTAACCATCCTGAATGGCGTTTTCCGGATTTTCTGGTTGTAGATGGGAGTACAGCTCAACTAAATATTGCAAATAGTATCGTTCTAGAAAAGGGACTCAAAATTAGTGTAGTAGCAGTTGTAAAAGATGATAGACATAAAGCTAAGGGAATACTAGGGAGGGAAGATTTGGTCAAAAAATACAAAAAAGAAATAATTCTTGCAAATGCTGAATCACATCGCTTTGCGATTAGCTTTCATAAGCAAAAACGTTCAACTAATTTCTTAAAATAGAAATTATTGGTACAATCCAATACGGATAACTCTTTTTTAATTATGAATAGAAAAAATAAACATAAACCAATCGGTTGGACACCTGACATTGACCCTGATGAAGAATGGCCTGCTTCAAACGCATATGATTGTTTCGCTGACCCTGACTTTCTGGCGTCGTTGCCACAGCTCTTGAAAGAGAATGAAAAATGGTTTACTGAACGTCGGCGAGGTCTTGAAGAAGCTGGGAAAATTTCCTTAGCAGATCTTCAAACACGTGTTGGTGTAGTAGCTTGAAAAAGCTACTTTTTTATTTAGTAATAATTTTAATATTTATTGACATCTAACGTATCTTTTTGCCGAAAAAATAATTAACAAGATTTAACTTCTCCTCTAATGCTTTTTGATTTATACTTGGCAGTATGACAAGAGCTTCAAAAATAAGAGTTGCAGTTTTACGAGGTGGACCATCGAGCGAATATGAAGTGTCCCTTAAAACAGGTGCTGGTGTCTTAGCAAACCTTGGAGAAAAATATGTGGGTACTGATGTGCTTATCGATAAACAAGGTGTGTGGCATATTGACGGTCTGCCTATTCGACAAGATCAGTTGTTGCTTCGAGTGGACGTAGCATTTTTAGCTTTGCATGGCGAATATGGTGAAGATGGCACTGTACAAAAGTTTTTTGAAAATCATAATTTTCCATTTACAGGATCTAAAAGTTTAGCATCGGCGATTGGTATGAATAAAGCTCTTTCTAAACAAGTGTTTGTTCAACACGGTATCCCAACAGCTCATTCTCGAGTAATTGAAAAAGGTAAAGTTGATTCAATTGAAAAAGAGGCGATCCATCTAT